>CANJEU010000001.1 GCA_947473445.1 Fidelibacterota bacterium
GTAAAGACGAAAGAGGCGGCTGCCAGAAGCACGATCATCGCAAGGCCATAGGACGAAAGGCTTTCCGACACGAAGACGAGGATTCGCGTGAGGAGTGGCAGTTCCTGCCCAAGGCTATCGAACTGGGCGATGACCTTCGGCACGACGAATGTCATGAGGATGATGATCACCCCCATGGCCACGGCGCTGAGCACAATCGGATAGATGAGCGCGGTCGTGACTTTCGCACGCAGACGTTCAGTCTTTTCCAGATGCTCGGACAGGCGTTCTAGGACGCCCGCGAGATTTCCGGACATTTCGCCGGCCGCGATCAGCGCCCGGTAGAGCGGCGAGAAGACTTCCGGATGCTGCGCCATAGCGTCGGCCAAGCGTTGGCCTTCGGTCACGCTCGTTCTCACGTCGAGCAACACGGCGCGTACGTTCTTGTCGTCCGCCTGCAGCGCGATGGTGTGTAGTGATTCTTCAAGCGGCGCGGCCGCGCCGACCATTGTCGCAAGCTGGCGTGTGAGCAACATCAGCCCCGCCGGTTTCAGACCATTACGGCGCGCGAACAGGGGCAGGGAAAACCTCCTGTCGGTGCGGGCGGCCACCGGCGAGATGCGCACTGGCATGAGACGAATCTGGCGCAGTTCACGCCGGGCAAGGCGCGCGCTGTCGGCCGAGACCACGCCGGTCTTCAGAACCCCCTTGGGATCAAGCGCTTCATATTCGAACGCGGGCATCGCTTAACCGTCCTGCCGCACGACGCGCAGCACCTCTTCGACCGAGGTGGCCCCCGCCATGACCTGACGCACGCCGCAGTGGGTGAGTGTTTCGGTGTCTTGAAAAGCAACCCTGGCGAGGTCCTGTTCGGAGGCGTCATCATGGATCAGCGTCCGCAGCGCCTCGTGCACGACAACGATCTCATACAGACCAAGCCGGCCGCGATAACCGGTGCCTTTGCACGATGGACAGCCGACGGATTTATAGAGCGTCGCATCGTTGGAGAGGCCGAGAATCTTCTTTTCCACCGCGCCGGCAGAGAACGGGGCCTTGCAGTCCTCGCACAGACGCCGCACCAGACGTTGCGCGACGATAGCCTTGATCGTGGGCGCGAGCAGGAAAGACTCAATGCCCATGTCCCGGAGGCGCGTCACAGCGCTGATCGCGCTGTTGGTGTGCACTGTGGAAAGCACGAGGTGGCCGGTGAGGCTGGCCTGGACGGCGATCTGTCCGGTTTCGGGATCGCGGATCTCGCCCACCATGACGATGTCGGGATCCTGGCGCAGGATTGCGCGTAAGCCGGCGGCGAAGGTCATGCCGACGCGCGGATTGACCTGGGTTTGCCCGACGCCTTCGAGCGCGTATTCCACCGGATCTTCGACAGTGAGGATATTGCGTGTCTTATCGTTAAGCTCGGACAAGGCCGCATAAAGGGTGGTCGTTTTCCCTGAACCCGTAGGGCCGGTGACGAGCACAATGCCATTCGGCTCGGCGATCGCCGCGCGCAGCGCCGTGAGCGTGCGCGGCTCCATGCCGAGCTGATCGAGGCGCAAGTGGCCTTGTGTTTTATCCAGAAGACGCATCACGACGCGCTCGCCATGCTGCGAGGGCAGCGTCGAAACGCGCACATCAAGGGCTTTGCCGCCGATGGTCAGCGAGAGGCGCCCATCCTGCGGGAGGCGCTTTTCAGCGATATCCAGGCGCGCCATCACCTTGATGCGCGAAACCAGCAGCGGGGCGACCCGGCCGGCCAAAGCCAGAATCTCCTGCAGTACGCCATCGATCCGCAAGCGCACCGAGAGTTTATTCTCGAAGGGCTCGATGTGAATGTCCGAGGCGCGAACCTTCATGGCCTCGGCGATGAGGCCATTGATTAAGCGAATGACCGGCGCTTCATCATTGGCTTCCAAGAGATCGGCCGCTTTGGGAATGCCTTGAACCAGAGTATCGAGCGAATTCTCGCCGTTGAATTCACCATCGAGCGCATCAGCCTCGATAGCGCCGACGGCATAGATGTCCGAGACGCGCCGGTCGAACGCCGCCGGCGTCAGCGTTTCGATCACAAGCGGGACGCCCAGCGCGCGGCGCACTTCGAGCAAGGAGGCCGGGCGCGGCGGCGCCAGGACGGCGACCTGTGCGACCGCGCCCATGTCCAGGAGCACCACACCGTGCTCGCGGGCAAAACTGTAGCTCAGCAGAGGGTCCTGCCGTTCGGCCATTATTTTTCCATCGGCGGAACAGACGCCGGCGCGCGGCCCGTTAAGTCCTTCACCACCGAGTCGAGTGAGGATTCACCGGTGCGGCTGCGCTGGAGCTGTTCGTTTTGGATGAAGTTGTATTTGCGGTCCGTGACGGCGCGCAGATCGTTTGTGCCGGTCACGATCGTCGGCCGCAGGAAGATCATCAAGTTGGTGCGGCGGCGCGATTTGTCCGTGCTCTTGAACGCATTTCCGAGAATGGGAATGTCGCCGAGCAACGGCACTTTATCGACCGAGAGCTGTTCGTCCTCTTCGATCAGGCCCCCGAGCACGATGATCTGGCCGTCATTGACCAACACCGTGGTCTCGATCTGGCGCTTGTTGGTGATGAGTTCGCCGGAGTCCCGGCTCACGGGACCGAAGATGCTCGAGACCTCCTGGCGCAGGAAGAGCTTCACCGCGCCGCCCTCATTGATTTGCGGCTTCACTTCAAGCTTCACGCCCACGTCCTTGCGTTCGATGGTACGGAACGGATTGGTGTTGTTCGCGCCCAAGGTCTCGCCCGTGGTGATGGGGATTTCCTGACCCACAAGGATCGAGGCCGGTTGATTGTCCATGGTCATGATGGACGGGGTCGAAAGCACGTTCGAGGACACGTCGCGTTTCAACGCGTTCAAGATGACGCCGAAGATGGTGCCGTCGCGGCTACGGCCGGCGATGCCGCCCAGGAAACCGCTGGCCCCAAGGAGAGAGTCGATCGCCGCGCCCTGCAGGGCTTTGAGCGAGTCCGGGTCCTCGCCGCTCGTCTCCTGGTCGACGACGACGGCGCCTGTCGCGGCCAGAATGTTCGGTGAGCTATCGGTGGGGAAGCTGGTGGCGCTGAACGGAATGTTGCTGCCCTGCCCGCCCGCGAGCACGTACTGCACGCCAAGTTGTTTGGCCGCGGTATCTGAGACTTCAACGATGATGGCTTCTACCAACACCTGGTGGCGCGGAATGTCGAGCTGGCGGATGACGTCCATCAGTTCCTGCTGAACGTCGGGCGCGGCATTGATGATGAGGGCGTTGGTGCCAGCGTGTACGCCAAGGGACGCACGGCCAGGGATACCCGCTGCAGCGGCGCCGCCTTCCGCACGGGGCGCGGAGCCCCTGGACAGCGCGCTGACGCGTTCAAGGATGGGCAGCAGTTCTTCGGCGGCTGCGTGTTTGAGATAGACGACGCGCGTGTCGGCGGTGGAGGCGCCTTCGCCGTCAAGTTTTTCCACGAGCGGTTGGATGCGCGCGAGCAACTCGGGTGGGCCGCGCAGGATGATGGTGTTCGTGCCTTCAAGCGGCACAGCAGCGAAGTTCGTCAGCGAATTGCCGCCCTCGCCTTGGATTTTCACAAGATCGGTGACCGCGCGCGCAATCTGATCGGCCGAGGTGTTGCGCAAGGGAATGACGGCCGTCACCGAGGGATCGCGGTCAAAGTCGGCAATGACTTTGCGGATGCGCGCGACGTTAGAAGCATAGTCGACCAGGATCAGGGCATCGGAGCCCCGCGTTGCGACGACGCGGCCCTGGCGGTGCACAAGAGGCTGCACCATCTGCAGCGCCACGCTCACATCCACGTTGTGGAGTTTGACGACCTCGGTCACAAGCTGATCGCCCTCGATGATTCCAGCCATCGGGGTCGCGTCTTGCGCGGCGCCCTCTTCGGGAACGATGCGGTAGGAGCCGTCGGCGGTGGGCAAGGCCGTGAAGCCATTGGCGCGCAGGGTCGACAGGAAAAGCGCGAACGCGTCATCGGCGTTCAGCGCCTGCTGCGAGATCACCGTGACTTTTCCCTGCACGCGCGGATCGACGATGAAGGTCTTCCCGGTGAGCATGGAAACGTCGCTGATGAAGGCGCGAATATCGGCATCGCGCATATTCAGCACCTGGTTTTGGCTGACTGCGTTTTGGGCCGGTGGCGCGCTTTGCGCCAATGCGTCGCCATCCCACACGCTAAAAAAAGCGAGGAGGAGTCCGCTGATCGCGGCCAGGGCTGGCCCACTTTGCGTTGTAGAATTGGTCATTGTGTCCGATCAATCGCGAGTCTGTGAAACTTTCGTTGCCCTTTTCGCTCGATTTCGAGCGTGAGGCGAAGCGCGCCCGTGGCCGCAAGTGCGGTGAGCGCGCCGACATCGCCGACCGGTGTACCGTTCACCGACAGCAGAAGATCACCGGGGGCAAGCCCGGACTGGTCCAACACCGATGGATCGGCGCTGCTTTCAAGAAGAAGACCGCGCGCACCGCCACGTTCAATGGGCGTGAAGCGCAGTGCGCTCGCGAGAGTCTTCATATCGACATCGAGGCGGCGGAGCGGCTCTTCGTCCGTCGAAGACGGCGCTTGTGATGGCGCAGCGGGCAAAGATACGGCCACGGCCTGAAGGGTGCTCGTGCGGTCGAAGCTCAATGTTTCGGTGACGCCATTGCGGCGGATGACGATACGGTCCGGCAGGATCTGCTCGAGCCGCACGCCGGACATGATCTCCTGGCCGACAGTGAAAACGCCTTGCACATTATCGGGCGTCGCGACGATAGCGCTGCCCGGACCGGCATCGCGGCCGGCCCGAATCCCGAACAGTTGAAGGTTCAGCATCGTTTCCGGAGCCTGCGCGGCGGCGGCAGAGTGGCCGGAGATGGTCACCGATGCGCGGTGGAAGGGATCGTTCTCGGTCAAGATCACTGGCATCACCGCACGGCGCGGCTGGGCGGAGGCGGAGACTTCGCCGGCCGACGCCCAAGCTGGCGGCTCGAAGGCTTTCCAGACGAGGGAACCGGCGGTGACCGCGAAAGTCACCGTCAGCGCGATTTCAATCCCAATGATGAGCCGGGTCTTATCGGCCCGGGCCAACGCTTTTCCCGCCTGGGCGAATCGCTCCCCAGCGAGCTGGAACAGCTCGCTGGGCGAGACAGCGGGAAGACGTTGGCTAAGGCGCTGCATTTATCGTGGGAGAGTCCCACTCCTAGAAGTGACGCTTGATTCCGACGGAGAACGACGTGCCGAGTTTATACGTATCGACGTCGACACGCGCGCCGTTAAACTGCTGGGAAGCTTGGTATTTTTCGTTCAGCAGGTTTTCGGCCTTAAACTCGATATCGTATTGGCCGCCCATCATCTCGACCCCACGACTATAGGTGAAATCAAGGGTCAGCGGCGGATGCTCGATAATCTCGGGCAGGGTTTGCGGCGAGGTCGCGCGGATGCGCTTGCTGGTGAAGTTCAGCATCAGGTTGGCCGTGGAGCCCGAATCGGCGTCTTCGTAACCGATCTGGATGTTGCCGAGGTGCTTCGAATGGCCCTGGAGGGCGCGGCCGTTGCGCACAACGAACTCGGCCGGAAGGGCGGTGCCATTCTGACGGATGACCGTATCGCCTGGCTTAATCTTCAGCTTGGACTCGCTCCAGGTGTAGTTGGCCGCGACGAAGAAGCTCTTCGTGGCCAGCCAACCTTCATCGAACAACTCATCCCAGACGTATTTGAACTCGAACTCGGCGCCGTAGAGGTCGGCGCGCGGCACGTTCTGGAAGGTGGTCTGCAGGTTATCGCCCGCTTCGTTGATGGTTTCTTCGATTGGGTTGGTGAGCTTCTTGTAGAATCCGCCGACCGTCACGTACTGACCTTCCTCGAAGTACCACTCCACACGTGAATCGAGGTTATTGATGTTGGAGTTGACGAGGTTCGGATTACCCACGAACTGGCGATCGGTGTCCGGATCGATGAAGTCCGACGGGGCGAGTTCGCGGAACTGCGGACGGCCGATGGTCTTGGATGCACCGAGGCGTAGCTGGAGGTTCTCGGCGAAGTTCCACGTAATGGTACCGGCCGGAAGCCAATAGTCTTTAGCGATCTGCGTCTCGATACCGGTGTTCGGCGTGTAGAAATCGAAGGTATCGACGATCTCTTCGCCATCTTCGTAGCGCACGCCGAGGGCGGCGCGCACGAAGTCGATGATTTCAGAGTCGAAGCCCACGTACCCGCCGTGCACGGCGAGCGAACCGGTATAGGCCGCCGGCGCCGCGCTGCCGGTGACTTCGTTCAGCACGAAACGGCCCGGATTGATATTCGTGTCCGAGAAGATGTAGTCCACACGGCTGAACAGCAGAGCGGGCGGCAACGGGCCGCCGGTCGGCAGAAGACGGTAGTCGCGCTGCGCGGAGTCGCGCTGCGTCTCGGTGTAGAGGTAGCCTGCCTTCAAGGTCGCTTCGCGTTCACCGATGTCGGCGCGGTATGTCAGGTCGAGGGCGCCGGCCCATAGGGTATCGTCCACAGTACTGAAGCGGGTCAGATTGCGACCCTGCTGGAAGTCGTAGCGCAGGCCAAGGCCGTCGCCGAAATCACGATACTGGACCGAGCGTTGATAGGGCGCATCGCGCGTAGCGATGGAATAGGAGCCCTTCCAGTTGATGGTGAGATCGCCGTCGGCGACACGGTGTTCGCCGGCGACCTGGTTCGTCCACATCTGGCGCTCGAACCATTCGGAGAAGTCCTGGCGCTGCGGCAGGCCGAACTGCGCGGCCACACCTTCTTGGGTGCGCGCTTCTTTGGTGGTGGTGCGGATGTAAAGGCTGGTGAGCTTGACCGTGTTCTCATCCCAGTCAAAGCCCGTGCCGAGCAAGGCGTGCCAGCGCACGTCGTTCTGGGTGGAGCGGAACGCAAAGTCGTCGGCAACCACGAGGACCTGCTGGCCCGAGGTGTTGGTCGAGAAGCGGCCGGTCTGCTGCAGACCCTGCTTCGTCGACCAGCTGTTGTCGTAACCGGCCGAGACGAGCACGCCGATGCTGGTGTCGCCGTGCAAGAT
The DNA here is from genome assembly GCA_947473445.1 of Fidelibacterota bacterium. GTDB lineage: Bacteria > Pseudomonadota > Alphaproteobacteria > Rhodospirillales > Rhodospirillaceae > SHVO01. The sequence goes on from CANJEU010000001.1 coordinate 7,007, forward strand.
GCGATCGCCGTAGGTCGCATCCATGCCGAAGTCGGCGGCCGTGGTGCCTTCGAAGATCGTCCAAAGCTCGGAATTAGCCATGCTCCGGCCGATCGTCTGCAGTTCCGTGCCGGTGAAGTTTAGTTGATTAATGCGCTTGCCGGCGCGGATTGCGTCCGCCAGCGGCTCAGGCGTCTTGCGAATCCCGCTGTCGAACCCAAGGAAATCGGTCTTTCCGCCATCGTACGTCAGGCCGTCTTTCCAGGTGGTTTCGGTATTGCCGCCAAACGACACGCCGACGTCAAGGAACCGACCGTCAGGGATGGCCTTGGTTTCGATCTGGATGACGCCGCCGCCGAATTCACCGGAATACTGCGGCGAGAAGGTCTTCTGAGCCGCAGCACTCTGCAGCACGGACGTGGGGAACAGATCGAGCGGGACGACCCGGCGCAGCGGCTCGGGGCTCGGCAGCGGAAGGCCGTTGAGGTTGGCGTTGGAGTAACGCTCGCCGAGGCCGCGGATGTAGATGAACTTCCCGCCCACAAGTGAGAGGCCGGTCACGCGACGCAGGGAGAGCGCGACGTTGCTGTCGCCCTGACGCTCGAAGTCTTCCGGCGTGATGAAGCTTGAGATTTCCGACGTCTCCCGCTTCGGCTCGGGGATGTAGGCCCCGCGCACCACGATCTCTTCTACGGCGTCACCCGCCGGCGCCGCGGATTGTGCCCAGACGGGCACGAGCGTGAGCGCGGTGGTCGAGAGCAGTGTGCCCACGAAGATTGAGCCAAAACGTTTCATAACTTTCCCCTCTTAGTCCCGTGACGTGACGTTCTATTTTTTATGAGCGCGAATTCCGGTGCGGCGCACGGCCCGGCTTCATGCCGGGCCGTGCATCCGCGCGTTAGCAGGCCGGAGTCGGCGACCCGAGACCACAGGTCCAACCCTGCCACCAGGTGGCGTTCGCATCGCGAACGGCGCCGATGTAGGTGGTGGCTGTGAAGAAGGCGTTGACCGTTGCCGGGTTCAAGGCGGTGCGACCGTTCTCGGTCGGACCGTTAACGAACGTGTTCGTGAGGGTCGTTGTGAGTTGCGAGGCGTTGTTGGTGCCGGCGTTGAAGATCGTCTCCACCTGAGGTGCCGTAACGTTCGTATCGACGGTGAACGCGATGGGACAGTTGAAGATCACCGAGTCATATCGCAGGCCCGACTGAAGCGTGGAGTTGTCGTCGATGTCGAAGCACTGCGGCGAGCCCGTAGCGATACCGTTGATCATGCGGCCGCCGACGCCGACGCGCTGCAGGATATTGGCGGTGTGCGGCGCATTGGGCTGACCGATGAACGTGAAGTTCGCGACGTTCGGCGCGGTCAGCGGGACCTTGGTGTTGTCGGTGGGCAGATTGTCGGCTTCCACGATGTGGTCGCCTTCATCGGTTGCCTGCACGACAAGCGCGTACTGGATGTTGCCGCGGTAACCGGACGCCCAGTCGAGGGAGTCGTCCGACGCCCCGGTAATGACGACGTGCTTGAGGTTCACCGTGCCGCCGAACCATTCGATGCCGTCATCGGAGCTGTTGTGGCTCTGGATGTAGTCGATCTCGGTGGCCGAGCCGACGCCCGCGAGCGTCAGGTTTTGCAGTTCGTTCGCCGGGGTGATTTCCACGCCGCCGTGTTTGATCTGCAGGTAGTTGATACGGCCCGAGGAGTCATTGGCGAGAGCGCCGCCGAAGAATGCCGTGGTGCCTTCGACCTGGGCTTCGCAGTTAGCTAAGCCGCCGGTGCCCGGGCAGGAGTTGATCGGTGCCCGGCCCAGGATCACGAGACCACCCCACAAACCGCGTGCCGAAGCCGCGGCCGTGTTGTTGACGTCTTGCAGCGCCGTGATGATGACCGGGTTGGTGCGCGTGCCGTTGGCGAAGATCTTGGAACCACGGTTGACGACCATAAAGTCCGTGGTGCCTGAGCCGAAGATGGTCACGCCGGCGTCGATGGTCAGGTTGGCGGGATCGCCGCCCACCTTGGCGCCGTCGCCGCCAACGTCCACGCCGATGTCGACGCGGCCGCCCAGCTGATAGACGTTGCCGGCCGTGAGGCGCAGGTCGTCCTTATACACACCGCGGATTTCGCAGCGGTTCTGGCCGTTGAGCGAGCCGATGTTAGTGGTGCCGGTCGGGCAGGACGGCGGCGCGAACACGCCGAAGGTCCAGCCGAAGGCCCAGTTGCTCGACGCCGTTTCGGTCGGTGCGAAGGCGCCGACATACTGCGCGCCGTCGAAGAAGCCGCTGGCCGTCGCCGGGTTCTGCGCGGTCATGCCCTGTTCGGACGGACCGGGGAAGTAGGATGAAACCAGCGAGCTGCCGCCGATGCGGTTGTTGGTGTTGCCGGCCGCAGTGAAGGCAGCCTCGACCTGGGCCGCGGTGACGTTGGTGTCGACGGTGTAGGTGACCGGGCAGTCGAGGAGAACGGAGCGATAGACGTGGGGTGACTGCAGGGTCGAGGTGTCGTCGATGTCGAGACATTGCGGAGAGCCGGTGACAAGACCGTTCAGGTAGGTGCCGCCGACGCCTACGCGCTCGAGAATTGCGGCGGTGTGCGGCGCATTGGGCTGACCAATGAACGTGAAGTTCGAGAGAATCGGGTTGGTCAGCGGAGTCTTGAGGTTGTCCGTCGGCAGGTTGTCGAGCTCAAGGATATGATCGCCTTCGTCCACCGCCTGGACGACAAGCGCGTATTGGAACTTGCCGTTCCAACCGGCCGACCAGTCGAGCGAGTCGTCCGAAGCGCCGGTGACAACGATGTGCTTAAGATTCACCGTGCCGCCGAACCACTCAATACCGTCGTCCGAGCTATTGTGGCTCTGGACATAGTCGATCACGGTGCCGGCGCCCACGCCCGCAAGCGTCAGGTTCTGCAATTCGTTGTTCGGGGTGATTTCGATCCCGCCGTGCTTGATCTGCACATAACGCAGGGTGCCCGAGCTATCATTGGCTTGATCGCCGCCGAAGAAGGCGGTCGTACCTTCGACCTGCGCTTCGCAGGTCACGACGCCGCCCGGACCGGGGCAGGAATTGATCGGGGCGCGGCCCAGCAGGACAACGCCGCCCCACTGACTGCGAGAGGTCGCCGTAGCCTGACCAAGGATATCCTGGCGACTGGTGAAGACGATGGGGAGTGTCGCCGTACCGTCGGCGATCAGCTTCGAGCCGCGGTTGACGACCATAAAGTCCGTGGTGCCGGCGCCGAAGATACGCACGCCTGGCTGAATGGTAAGGGTGATGCTCTGACCGCCGGCACGGTTGCCGGCTGCGCCGACGTCGGTCCCGACATCGACACGTCCCTTAAGCTGGTAGATCACCCCGGAGGTGAGAGTCAGGCTGCTCGTGAGCGTACCGGAGATGCCGCAGGTCGTGTTGTTGCCGACGGTGGGTTCTACCGTCGTGCCCGCTGGGCATGTTCCGGTCTGACCGCCGCCGCCGCCGCCGCCGCCAGTGCCCCCGCCGGTGCCGCCGTTATCGACTTGGTTGGTTTCACCCGGCGAGGTGACTTCCGCGTCGCTGCAGGCAACAAGCATGGTGCCCATCAATAGGGCGAGCGTAAGTTTTTTCAGTTTTGATTGGAGCATGATCCCCTCACGTTGATGACTGGCGGTCCGATTGCGTCGTGGCGTTGCAACCTGCGCAGGCGGGCTTGAGGGGGGGTATATCGGCTGCACGGCGACTCATCGGTGTCAGTCTCGTGACGAATAAATGACAATCACCGGCGGTCGAGTCAGAAGGGGCGCGCAATGTCTCACGCGCGGCGCGGTGAATGTAATGTGGGAGGCCGGACCCGAGGTATGTGACACGCAGGAGCCGCGCGGGGCGGATGTGGCGCGTCGCACCGGTCACGCACTTGCCATTTAAAAATGGGCTCAAGTACGATTTTCCCGCGCGCAAAATCGGCGCCAAATGTCATGAAAATTTCACATCCACGTCATCATATTTTAATTGTGCGCATACGGGCATGGCCTCACACTCCCCCCCACGTCATGAAATGTGGAGGGTTAAATGAAGACTGTTTCCGTACTGTGTGTCGGTGCCGCGATGATGTTCGGCGCGATGGGATCGGCCCAGGCTGATGCGACGAGCCAATCCGAAGGCCTCGCCTTTGAAGCGATCGCGCAAGGCAATTGGACCGCGGCGGAAGCCGAACTTCGTGCCGGTCTGGCACAAACCCCGGCGGATCCGATGAAGCTTCTGAACCTCGCTTACGTCCTGCAGAAATCCGGACGCGGCGATGAGGCTGCCGGTATTTATGGTCAGGTTCTCACCCTCGACCGCGATCCGCTGGTCGCCATAGGCTCCGAATCCAATACCCGTCCGATGCGCGCGAAGCTTCTGGCCAAGAAAGGCATGGCTTCGCTGGACAAATAACGTCCTCGGGCACTGCTGAAAATCAAACGGCGCCGATGACTCGGCGCCGTTTTTTTTTATGTGAAATAGAGCCGGAAGCCCTTGCTTTATGGGCCGTCCGCCACGCGGGGCAGGCCCCTGAGCGAGACGCGGCCATAGGCGCTCGGCGCCGCCGCGTTTTGGGCCGCGGGGCGCTCGCCAGGCGCAGCCAGCACCGCCAGTGCCGCGCCGATATTTTCCTGATGGCGCAAGAGGATGGGGCGCAGGCGCGCATCCATCAATTCGCGCATTTCGCCGCTCGGCGAGGCTTCGATGAGGCCTTCAACCGTCATCGCGGCAAAATGGCTGAGATCTTCAAGAGCGTCGCGACGCGCATCGGTCGACGGCGCATTGCTGGCGGCCATGAAGCGGGCACGCAGTAGCATATCGATCTGATCGGCCAGCGCGGGAGCGACGACGGGCGCAGGCGTGCTGCGCGCGGTCACGGACGCGGCAGAGTCTCCGCGGGCCCAGCCCTCTGTTGCCGGCAGGCAGAGCAGAAGGGTCGCAACGATGCAGCGGAACGTAGGAAAAGCGTGGGTGTACATGAGGGCCTTTTTTCCTCAATGCGCCTCACTCTACAAGCCCCGCACCCCTATTCTTCACCGAACTGTCACGAAACGGTTATGAAGATCGCGACCGGCTCCGCCCGGCGGCTCGGTCGGAAAAGCTTCTGGATTCATTGGTTTATAGAAAGACCTCAACGCGGCGCTGAGAATAAGAAGCAGCCCCATTCATGGAGGATATAACTTTCATCTAATGATCATAATAGTGTCGCGGACCTGACGATAACGGCGGCGACAATGCGCGCCATGAAGGGCTGGATCGCCATCGTCGCGTTGGAAGAGTCTGTTGGGGCGAGCTATCGCCCAACATCAGGCTACAGCTTTGGCGACCATACGCCCCATCACCGCCACGTCGCAGTGAACGACCTTTTCTTTATCCGCAGCCAGACGCAGCTGCTGGCGATTGCCCGCGTGCAACGTATTGAGGCCGGCGCGGCGGAAAAACCGGTGCAGCGATGCCCAACCTGCGGCACCGGACAATTGGGCTTTCGTTCGACCCGCACCAACAGCTACCGCTGTCTCTACGGACACGAATTCTCGCAGCCCGCGGCCAGCGTCCGCAGCGGAACGGAATATAAGGCGTACTTTGGTCTCGACTACGTAGAGGTCTCGGCGCGCATCGAAGCGACCGAACTGCGTCCGTTCGAATTGACGAATAGTCGTCAACTGTCGCTGCGGCCGTGCGAAATCGACGGGCTTATTCGATATATCGTCCGCCGCGACCGCAACGCCGAAGCGGTGTTGAAGGGGTGGCTGGCCGAACGGTCGCTGCGGTTGACCGACGACGACGCCGACATCGCCGAGCCAGGGGATGTGCTGGACGAGCGCGAGCATCGCCATCTTGGAATCAAGATGCGTCGCGGCCGGAAAACCTTCCGCGATGAATTGGTTCGCCGCTATGGCGCGCGCTGCATGATCTCAGGCTGTACTGTTGCCGCGCTGATTGAAGCCGCGTGCATCCAGCCCGAAGCCGTACCGAAATTCAACAATCCGACGAATGGGCTGCTCTTGCGCAGCGACCTGCACACCTTATTCGATCTCAATCTGCTTGGAATTGATCCGGCGCGGCTGACCATCGCGATTCATCCCGATCTTATGGACGGTGATTATAAATCGTTCGATGGAGTCGCACTGCAGGTGACGAACGGCCGCGGCCCCAACCGGCGCGCCCTGGCCGCGCGTTGGGACTATTATCAGGCCGGTCTGTCAAAGGCCGTTACCCCGATCCCCCATCGGGATGGTGCGGCCGCAACCGCCCCTTAGATTTCGACGCTGATCACGCGTTCGGGTGAGTCTTTAGCGGCCTTCTTGCCGCTCGCGATCAGCGAACTCAGCATGTCAAGGTTTGGCAGGCTCCTGTCCGCGGGCTTGTGAATCACCGCACCGCTTGTGGTGAGGAGCGGAAAACGCTCCGCGCGCCCTGCGCGCGATATACCGCTGATATAACCGTTTCGGCGGTCCTCGGGTGAGTAAAGACTTTCCACGTCAGTCTTGAATTTATCTACAGCTTGGCGAACCTCCAACATAACAACGGCTTGCGGAATATTTCGGAAGCCGATGAAGAAGTCGTCACCGCCGACATGACCGACGAATCGCCCTTCCCTGCCGAAGAACGCGCGCAGGATATCGGCGAACATCAAAATCGCGCGGTCGCCGGTTCGAAAGCCATAAGTATCATTGAACGGTTTAAAAAAGTCGAAGTCGAGATAGGCAAAGTGATACGCATCGTCCTGCGACACTGCAGCGGCGGCGAGATATTCCTGGATGAGGATGTTGCCCGGCAGCTTGCTGAGAGGGTTCTGATCGCGGGCAATCTGGATGCTTTTTTTATTCAGAATCCTGAGCAGCGAACGGGCGTGCAAGAAACCGCCATACTGGCTTTCCTTGACGATGAGCACACCATCTGACTCCGGAACGGAGTTGAATATCTCGAGTATCTTCTCTGTCGAAGCATTGATATTGGCGACCGAGCAAGGTTTGACGAAGGTCGCAAGTGAAGACGCCATGCGGCGGCGATTGCGCAACAGATCGCGCCCGTACATGGAATAGACGATCGCCTTAAGGTCGCGCTCGTGGATGCGACCGACCGGAAAGCCGATGTCGTCGACCACCGGAAAGAAGATCCGCTCGCGGTCCGTCATGAACCGGTCGAACACTTCCTGAATGCTTTGATTTATTTGGATCGGCTCGACCGCATCAAGCTGCGCCATGATCAGCGTAAAGTCAGTGTCGACGCGCCGGCGATCCTGAATGCGCATATTGCCGATGCGATCGTAGCTCAGCTGAAGTTCACCCAGAGCAAGTGTCGGCCGCGCCACAGCGTAGCCTTGCACCAAGTCGCACCCCAGTTCGCGGCAGACATAATATTCCTGCGCCGTTTCGACGCCCTCGGCCACGACGAGACTGCCCAGCAGATGCGCCATGCGCACGATGTGCTGAAGGAAGACGCTTTTCTTGGGGTCCGAACCTATGGACGAGATGATGAAGCGGTCGAGTTTTACGATGGAGGGTTCGACATGATAGAAAAGCTGAAGATTCGCGTGGCCCGCCCCGAAGTCGTCGAGCGTCAGGTTTCCAAATCGCGTTCTCAGTTCGAGAAGCGCGGCCAGCGCATCGGGCGAATCGCTAAAGTCGTAACGCTCTGAGATTTCTAGGGCGATGTTGGCGTTACTGAGACCATAGCGGTCACGTAAGGCGCCAAGCATCGGCCCCATCTGACCGACCGCAACATTACGGCCATCCAAATTCACAAAAAGTTTGAGTTTAGCGTGGTCGGGAATGCGCACGAATTTATCGAACGCCTGCGTCAGGATGAACTCCTCGACGGCGGCGAGGTGTCCGTCCTCAAAGCACCTGTCGAAGAAGTCCGTTGGCGACTCGAAGCCCAACGCCTGGACGTTGCGGGTCAGGGCCTCAAAGCCGAAGACGCGGCCGGTATGGATATCGACGATGGGCTGGAAGGCGACATCCAGCAAGCCCCACCGTACCGCCGCGGCTAAGTCGGAATGGCCTGTCCCATTACCGGGGCGGAACGGAACAACTGCGGATTTTTTCATGTGACGCCCGGCTGAATTCTTCATCCTAGCCTGACGATAGCGACCCGAACTCCGGATGCAACTATCAGACGTTCATATTTAGTTAATTTCAAGAAAGAGTCGCGGAGATTGGCCCCCGCTTCGTCTTGGAAGTGTCATGCGGGGGACGGCAGCGGCGTCTTATCATCCGGTGGGCTACACAAACGATGAGCACGCGATGACAAAGACTTTTTCACGCCGCGCGGTAATCCAGCGCGCGTGGCAGACCGCTGCCGCCTTAGCGGCGAGTAACGGCAGCGTCTTGGCCGCGACGCAGGCGCCGGTCTTTCTCAATGACCCGTTCCAGCTCGGAGTCGCGAGCGGCGATCCGACCGCCGACGGGTTTGTGATCTGGACACGCCTGGCGCCCGATCCTTTCGATCCTGAAGCTCTCCCTTACGAGCCCATCGAAGTAACCTGGGAAGTTGCCGCCGACGAAGGCATGAAGAAGATCGTCTCGCGCGGCAATCAGATGGCGCGGCCGCATATGGGCCACAGCGTGCACGTGGACGTGCGCGGGCTTGAACCGCTACGCCCTTATTTCTACCGGTTCCGGTGCGGCCCGGCGGTAAGCCGCACCGGACGGGCCATGACGTTGCCGACACCGCGCGCGCCGGTCGACCGGCTCCGGTTTGCCTTTGCCTCCTGCTCGCACCTTGAGCAGGGGTATTTCACCGGCTATCGCGACATGGCTGCCCAAAATCCGAATTTCATGATTCACCTTGGCGACTACATCTATGAGTCGTCTTGGGGCACGACCGTACGCCATCATCCAGGACCCGATCCCGTCACGCTCGAGCAATACCGCGCCCATCACGCGGCTTACAAACTCGACCCTGATCTGCAGACGGCACATGCCGCCTGTCCGTGGTTCTTCACCTGGGATGACCACGAAGTCGCCAATGACTATTCGAAAGAGCGTTCGGAACTGATGCCCGATCCGCTCCAGTTCTATCATCGCAAGGTCGCGGCCTACCGCGCCTATTACGAACACATGCCGCTGCGGCCCTATTCGCAATTCGCCAACGACCAGATGCGAATCTACCAGCGCGCCTGGTACGGCGATCTTATGGAACTGAATATCCCCGACTTGCGCCAGTATCGGGATCCCATCGCGTGCACGACGCCTGAGCGTCAGGGCGGACGCGTCGTCGACGAGGCCGCATGCCCCGACGTCCTGTCGCCGACGCGCACGATGCTGGGACGCGAGCAGGAAGTCTGGCTGCGCAACGGTTTCGGACGTTCCGGCTGCCGATGGAACGTGCTCGCCAGCGGCCTCATGTTCACCGACTTCGATCAAATCATCGGGCCGGGCGTCGGCGCATTCACCGACAGCTGGGGCGGATATCAGGGGACGCGGCGCCAGATCCTCGACCTGATCAAGACGCGCGGCGTCACCAACGTTGTCGGCATCGCCGGCGATATCCACGGTTTCTTTGTCTCCAAGGTCATGGACAATCCCAAGGATCCCGCTTCGCAAGTTTTGATGAGCGAGTTCACTGGCACATCGATCACGTCCGAGAGCTTCAACGCCGCGTTGTTCAACTCACTGTTACCCGAAAACCCGCACATCTCCTTCGTCGACGATACGGTCCGCGGCTATGTCATGTGTGATCTGAACCATAAAACATGGCGCGCGGACCTCCGGGTCATCGACAACGTGCGCGTCCGAAACAGCAGCGTGCGAACCCTGAGGAGCTATATTGTCGAGGACGGGCGCGCCGGGCCGGTCCAGGTATAATCGCAGATTCGTGACGGATATCTGACAGCGCTTCCTACCGCCCTTATTCGCTATGCACTTCTTGCAGAAACGCGCTGTGGCGCAATTCACACAACGCTAAGGCAAATAGAGATAGCGGCGACTTGCCGCAGAACCGCAGCATAGCTATCCCCGAACTGTAACATTCCTTTGGTACTCCTCGACCCCGCCAGTCAATCAACCAGTGGGGTCTCTCGCTATGCATCGGAATGCTAACCTGCCCAGGCGACTTGCGTCCGTCGGCGTATCTGCCGTCGCCCTCATCGTCGCGCTGAGCGCACCTGCGTTCGCCCAGTCGTCCGGTACGCTCGCGATCGAAGAGATTGTCGTCACCGGCAACAAGATCACCATGGGCGGCGCCATGGTCGAGCAGATGGAACCGAAGTCGCGCGCGGGCATCACGTCTGAACTTATCACCCGTCAGACTCCCGGCCAGACGATCCTGGACGCCATAAACATGCTTCCGGCCGTCAACTTCACCAACAATGATGCCTACGGCTCCGCCGGCGGCGACTTGGTTCTGCGCGGCTTCGATAGCCAGCGCGTTGCCATCCTGCAGGACGGCGTGCCGCTGAACGATAGCGGCAACTACGCGATCTATCCGAGCCAGCAGCTCGAGTCGGATCTGATCTCGGGCGTAACCGTCAACCTCGGCACCACGGACGTCGATAGCCCGACGGCGGCGGCGGCCGGCGGTACGATCAACTATGTCACCCGCCGTGCGTCCGACGTCTTCGGCGTCCGCGCCGAAGTCGGGTACGGCAGCGAAAACATGAAACGGTTCTACGGAACGGTAGAGACGGGCGAGATCGGCCCGATCGGCACGAAGATGTGGATTTCGGCGATGCGGAGCAGCAACGACCTGTTCCGCCCGCACGACGCGACGGTCGATCCGGAAGGCCAGATCGAGAAGACCCAGTTCAATGCCCGCATCGATCAGGATTTCGAGGCCGGTTGGGCTAGCCTGATCATGCACTACAATAAATCCCGCAACACCTTCATCAACCGCATCAGCATCGCCAACTTCAATGCGCATCTTGCGCCGGTAAACGGGGTTCAGGCCGCGGCCGAGAATATCAACCCGTCCAATACGGGCAATATTCGCGGCCTGTCGAGCTGGGATATCAGCGAGACCATCACCTTCACCGTCGATCCACAGTACCAGTACGTGATTGCGAACGGCGGTGGCGCGGCGAACTGGGCGGAAACAGATCTCCAGCTGCGCGGCAACACCGCCTCGCCGGGCGTTGACCTGAACGGCGACGGCGACATCGCCGACACGGTCCGCCTCTATCGTCCGAACAATACCAACACCAACCGCATCGGCGTGACCTCATCGCTGATCTGGCAGTTCGCCGATAATCAAAGCGTCCGTCTCGCTTACACCTTCGATCGCGCGAAGCATCGTCAGACCGGTGAAGTGGGCTTCATCAAGACCGACGGCAGCTTCGAGCCAGAGAACGTTTTCGCCGGCAAAAGCGCGGGCATCGGCGGACGTCAGGTCATCCTGCCGGACGGCACCATCCTGCGCCGCCGCGACCGTGCCTCGGTCGCGCTGCTCAACCAGTTTGCCGTCGAGTATCGTGGCCGGTACATGGAAGACCGCTTGCTGTTCAACGCCGGCCTGCGCATGCCGTTCTTTAAGCGTAACCTGAATAACTTCTGCTACCAGCGCGACACGTTCAACGCCTTCTGCACCACGCAGGTCGGCACACCGGTTGCCGGCACCGACGACGGCACGGGCCGCCCCCTGGTCACGTTCCCGGCGTCCGGCCCGCTCAACACCAACGCCGCCTTCCGCTACGGTCAGCCGCGTTCGTTCCAGCGCAAGTACGACGAACTGCTGCCGAACCTCGGGCTCAGCTATAACATCACCGATGACGTCACGGTCTTCACCAGCTTCGCCCAGACCCTCTCGGCGCCGCGTACGGACGACCTGTACGACCAGATTCTGATCGATCCGGGTCCGGAAAAGAACTCGGTCGGCGATATCGGCCTGCGCTACAGCAGCGGACCTTTCATGGCCTCGGGCGCCGTCTTCTACAGCAAAATGAAAAACCGCATCGAACGCGTCCTTGATGAAGCCGCGGGCATCTCATTCTCGGCCAACGTCGGCGATGTGAAGCAGTGGGGCATCGACGGAGAAATTGCCTACAAGCCGCTCGACACCCTGACCTTCACAACATCGGCCTCGTACATCAAATCCGAGATCCTCGATAACATCCCGGGCACGACGGCGGGCCCGGCGCTCGCGACCCAAGGCAAATCCCTCTATGAAACGCCGAAGTTCCAAGGCGGCGTGCGCGCGCAGTGGGATGCGCTCGAGTACCTGAGCCTTGGCCTCCAGGGTAAATACGTGGGCAAGCGGTGGACCAACCTGGTCAACACCGAGCAGACGCCGAGCTACTCGCTGTGGGACGTCGATGTCCGGGTCGCTCTCGACACCTTCGGCCTTGAAGGCACCTACCTCCAGGGCAACATCCGTAACCTGTTCGACGAACGTTATCTCGGCGATATCACGACGAACCTCGTCGGCACCGCGCTGATCCAGCCGGGCTATCGCCGCGCTTACACCGTCACGCTGCACGCAGAATTCTAAGAGCAACCGGAATCAGAAACGTAAAAGGGCGGATCTTCCGATCCGCCCTTTCTCTTTTCAGAACCAGATCAGATCGCCGGTCCGAGACGCCACTTCGTGGCGACGTTCCATTTGCGCGCCTTGAGCTGCGCGGTGGCCCACGCCAAAGGTTCGTTCGCTTCGGCCATGCCAAGCTTAGAGGCATAGACAAGCGCGCCGCGCGTATACGTCAGATAGGTCATATCGTCGTCGACCCAAGTGTTCGCATCCGTGTAGGTCTTCTTGGCGATGGACTTCGTCAACTCCCACGCTTGCGCCCATGAGGTCGCAACGGGCGCGGTCTTGGAGGCGCGCAGGATGATCCGGTAAGGCGTCGCATGCGCGCGCACCCAGCCCATATGCTGGCTCGTCCGCGCGATCGTACCGCCGATCGACCAGGCGAAGGCCGGCCGCCAATCGGCAAAACCCATGAACACCACCCAGCCGATGGTCGCGACCAGGAACTCATCCTGCCACGGATCAATCCAAGTCCCCTCGGGCGCCAACGCTTCGCGCCGACCGTTGTCGAGCGAGCCGGCCGCGCGGAAAATTTGCCGCTCCGGGCTCGCGTTGAAGACGTAGTTGGCTTCGAACCACTGACGAGTCTCCGTCAGCTTCTGCACCCAGTAACGATTGGGCAGCAGCCATTGCGGAACAGCGATCGGCGTCACACGGGCCGCCTGGGCGAGTGTGCGCAGGTTCCACGCGATGATGCCGGCTTGCGCGCCCGAGGGGCGGTAGCCGGCCGGCAGGGCTCCCCAGTTCCACGTCGCCTGAAACTGCAGTTCTTCGAGGAAGTACGGATCGTCGGTCAGAACGAACGGCATGTAAGCCAGCGCCGGCTGGTGGGCGCTGTCGAGCGTGACCGGCGTCGTCGTCTGGCGAATATAGGGTGAACCGGCATTGGCGCCGTACCACGTGGCATTCGGATAGGCGGTAAAATCGAAAGGCCCGTTCTGGCGTTCGTCGCGCATATGCCATGGCATCGTTCCGGCGGCTTCGGCCTGCGACATCAGAACATCGAGCGCATCCTGGTCGGACGTAGCGATAAACTGGGCTTGCGGCTCGGTCACCAAACCAATGTCGGGGCGTTCTCCGGTGTTGGGCATATAGGCCTGCACACCGGCCAGACGCATCACACTGTAGGAGTTTTTTAATGCGGTTAGCTTCACGACGGCGTTGCCCGCGCCGGTGGTCAGCGCCTGATAGGCATCGGCCTTCATCAGCAGCTTCGGGGCGTTCGTGTAGTTGCCTGACGTGAATTCGCTCACCACCGCCAAATCGACGTAATCGCCGTTCGCAAGCGGCATCATATTGAGGCCCGCCATCGCCGGCCCGGTGGGGGTGCGCGTGAAGTGCGGCAGCAAGCCGTACTGGGTAAGCTTGTCGACGTCGGCCACGACAGGGCGCGGCGCGGATTGCCAGCGCCAGCGCGCAAACCAATAATGTTCGGGCACGTCGATCCGCGCGAGCGTCTGGGCGCCGCGCGAGATCACGACACTATAGGCGCCGAGATTTTCCGGCGCCGGGCTGAACACGCGGCCGAGTTCAAACACGACCTCGGCACGCTCGCTATTGCGATCGGGACGGAAATAGACGGAGAGCGGAATATTCGCGACTTCGCAGCGAATGCAACGCTGGATGAACTTGCCTGTGACGGCGATGTAGTCGCCGAGGTCTTGTCCGGCCTCCTGGCTGAAGGCGAAGGTCTTGCCGGCGATGGTGACGACGGCACTTAACGGTTCCGCGGTCGCTTGCGCGCGCGCTTTTCCGATGTTCAGGGCAGCCACGCCAGCCGCACCAACACCGAGTGCGGTTCTCCGTTTGACCCCAGCCACGTGCAATCTCTTTCCCACAATAACAACCGCCGAAGGCGGCCAAAGAGCGGGAGGCGAAAGAACCAAGTAGATTACACCGACGAGAGTGTCCCCCTCTTGCGGCGTCGCTTGGCGTTCGGCCGTGTCCCCGCAGCCCAGTCTCCTTTTGCTTTGGAGAGGTCGAGGCGGCAAGCCGAATATCCCGAAGCACAAATCCCTTAGCGTGTGCCGCGTTGTTATTAATGGAAAAATTCGAGGTGAAAATCTTGCAATAGAAGGCTCGCAGCGAGATGCGAGTTACACGGCGAAACGCGCAGACAACAGTACTGATACAGCGATTGCGCGTATTCAGAGCGTTTGTTGCGTCATCAAAACAATTGAGCCGGTCGTCGTTCCGCTCTCGAGACTTTCGTGGGCCGCAGCAGCCTGCGCAAGACCAAAGCTTGCGCCGACCTCGATCTTCACCGCGTGCGTGCGCAGGGCCGTAAATAAATCGTCGGCCATGGTTTGGCGTTCTGCAGCGTCGAGGAGGTAGTGAAACAGGATCGGACGCCACACGGCGTTGGACTTCGCGGCTAGCCGAGCCGGGGCGAAAGGCGCGACGGGGCCGGACGATTGGCCGAAGTTCACAAGAAGCCCCCGGGGCGCGAGGATATCGAGCGAATTGGCGAAGGTATCCTTGCCGACCGAATCATAGACGACATCGATGCCGCGCCCGTTCGTCAGCTCCATGACTTCCTTCGCGACGTCGTCTTGGGTGCGAATGATGACATCGGCGCAGCCGGCATTGCGGGCGCGGGCGACTTTCTCTGGGCTCCCGACGACGCCGATCACCCGCGCGCCGAGGCGCCGGGCGATTTGGCAAAGCACCAGCCCCACACCGCCGGCCGCCGCGTAGACGAGGCAGGTATCGCGCGCGGTCAGCGGCCGCATCTTGGTGACAAGCATGAGCGCCGTCAGGCCTTTGACCAGCGATGCGGCGACCGTCCGGTCATCGAGCCCCTCCGGCACCCTGATCAGATGCTTGGCGTCTACAAGCCGGGTGTCGGCATAAGCGCCGTAACTTTGCGTGACGTAACAGGCCCGATCGCCGGGCGCGAAGTCCCTTACGTCAGGGCCCACAGCTTCGATGACGCCGCTTGCCTCGATGCCCGGCACGCCGGGAAGCGCGAGCGTTTTGTAAGCCCCGCTGCGCACATAAATGTCATGGAAATTGACGCCGATGGCGGCTTGCCGCAACCGCACTTGGCCCGGCGCCGGCGCACCGAGCGCGACGTCTTCGATCTTCAGTTCCTCGGGCCCGCCGTACTGGCGCACCACGATTGCACGAGCCATGGCGCGCTCCTGATTTTAGATGAGTTTCAAATGCACGGGCGGCATGCCGTCCATGGCGAACTCAAGCGTGATTCCGGCGCCCAAGAACTGACTTTGAATAATCGATCCGGTCATGACCGGTTGACCCGCCTTGAGAACCTTCCCGCGCTTGCCCAGATGGCCGACAAGCCACGCAACAGCGTCGAGGGGATCTCCGCCCATGGTTTCGGCGGTCGTCCCTTGATGTGTCACCCCACCATTGATTTTGAGCTTGCCGCGAAGATTGGTGAGATCGATGTCTTTGGACGCCGGCGGGCCGATGACGATACCGCCGTTCCAGCTGTTGTCGGACGCCAGCGACTTCGCATCGATCTTCGTCATGTCGGCGCCGCGGTCTTCCACAAGTTCATAGGCGCAGTGCAGCGAGCGAAGGTTCTCGCGGATGTCGGCCGACGTGCAAGGGCCGCTCATATCCTTGTCGAGAATGACGCAGATTTCGGTCTCGGCGGAAAAACGCACGTAGTCGGCGATGCGTTCGCTGTGCGGCGAGGTATGAATACGCGTGGCAAGCACCTGCCCCGCGCACGGTTCGTAGACTTTAAGCCAGTCACGCGTCTGCTTGGAGGTGAGCGCAACCTTGTAGCCGCCGACGGTGGTATTGAACTTCTTCAGCAGCAGCGCGACGTAGGCCTCCTGCACATCGTGCGCATCCTCGACCGTCGGAATGCGATCGGGAATCGGCCGGAACAGCGCGCGCTCCTCGTGCTGTTGGAAAATTTCGGCCGCCAGGGCTTCGACTTCGGATGGACTGAGCACGTCTGGCACTCCTTTAAGGGGCATGGACAAGGCGCGCCACCTTAGGAACTCCGGCAGTGTCTCCGCAAGGGAAAGGCGGTTTTTCCCCATGTCTGTTTTCCCCATGTCTCCCGCCAGTCACTCCCTTATAAATGAGCCTCTTACCAAGGGAGACGCCGCATGGATCTCGGACTTAAGAACCGCCGCGCATTGGTGATGGGCGCCTCACGAGGGCTAGGGCGCGCCATCGCCGAAGCCTTGGTGGCTGACGGCGCGAAAGTCGGCATCTGCGCGCGCGAGGGTGCGCGGCTGCATGAGACCGCCGAGGCCATCGGCGCGCAGGCATTCGCCGCCAATCTTTCCGAGGACGGTGCAGGCGCGGCCGTTGTGCGTGATGCACGCGCGGGCCTTGGGGGCCTCGATATTCTTGTGGTGAATACCGGCGGTCCACCCGCAGGCACCTTCGATATGCTGGACGATGCGGCCTGGCGGGCGGGCTTCGAAAGCCTCGTCATCAGCGCCGTTCAGTCGATCCGTGAAGCCCTGCCCGGCATGCGCGCACAGAAGTGGGGCCGCATCATCATCGTGACCTCGGTGAGTGCGCGCGAGCCGATCCCCACCATCGTCATTTCCAATGTCATGCGTCCGGGCCTTCATGGCCTGATCAACACCCTGAGCAAGGATGTCGCCGCGGACGGCATTACACTCAACGCCGTGATGCCGGGATTTATATTGACCGAACGCATCGTTGAAACCGGCTTCGACCAGGCTAAGCTGATCGAGCAGATTCCAGCCCGGCGCCTGGGCAAGCCCGAAGAAGTCGGGGCGCTTGCGGCGTTCCTGGCCTCGGACGCCGCGGCTTATATCAACGGTCAGGCGATCGCCTGCGACGGCGCGCTGCAGCGTTCGATCTAAAAAAAACGCGGCCCCGGAACGGGACCGCGTTTTGATGTCTTACCAAACCGCAGGCGCTATTCGCGCGAAGCCGCCGTCGTCGGCGTCACCGCGCCATCGGTTGCCGCGACCTGCTGCGGCGGATGGGTGATATAGGTCTGGCGGAACTTGAGTTCCGTCGTGCCCGAGATGGCCATGTTCTGACCGGTCACTGGATCGGGCTTCGCATCGGCGAGGCGGCGCATCGCGCGATAAAGCGAAGGCGCGGAAACCTGACCGTAGCTCAGGTGATGGGTGCTCCAGCTGATCACGAGGCGCTTTACCCACGCGTCAACGTCGGTATAGCCGGCCATGATGCCGTCGGCCCCATCGGGACGCAGCTTCAGGCGGAAGCGCACATCCTGCATCGGCAGGATAGTCGAGGTATCGAAGGTCATCGAATAGGGGATGATCAGGTCGTGGGCGTCAGTGGTCAGAACGCCATCGACGATCTTGCCCTTGAAGGTCTGGATGAACTGCTTGCCCCAGCGCATATCGACACGCTGCGTGCTGCCGGCCACATAAGCGCTGCCCGACGCATCGCCCATCAGTTCGTCGAGACCGCGATAGGTCGTGAGCGTCACATCCGGATCGTTGACGAGATCATCGACCTCGGTGATTTCCAGCAACATGCGGTTTTGGTTATAGCGGCGCATGTATTCATTTTCGAAATGCATCTGCGCGCCGTCCGGACCACGCCAGCCGGCGATGCAGCCCAGCGCGCGGTGCATCTGATTGTCGATGCCCTTCACGCCGTCGGGGCTGGTGAAATCGTTGGCGTCGACTTTGCCGTCGAGGTCCATGCCGTCGGCGATCTTGCCGCCGGCTTCACGGAAGACGAATTGCTCTTCGGTGTTTTGCGGATGCCAGATTTGGCCTTCGCGCTCGAGCTGGCTTTCGGCCAGCAACGGCTTCTTCGGACCGTCGGTCGGATAGAGCACCGCGAACTGCTCGCGGTTGCCATCGTTGAGTCCGTTCGGACATTCGAGCTTGCCGTCGGGGGATTGCGTGACCGACCATTTGCGGTTGATGAGCACGTAGCCGATCGTGCGGTCGCGAAGACCCGGCTCGCTTTTGGACACGGTCTGCGCCGCGCCCGTCGTGGTTACGAGGCCAACGGCAATCGCAGCGGCGGCCACACCTGAGGTGAGACGCTTCATCACAAAATCCTCCCTATCGCTGCCGCCGGAGCGGCATCTCCTATCACCAGTATATATGAGAAGGCCCGCGAGCGGGAGCCACCACAAATCCCACCGCGGCCCTCTAAGCTATTGATAAATATAAGTTCTACCTACGCGACCGTCCGGACGGACATTTATTTCAGGTCTCAATTGGCGCTCGCCGCCGCGCGCAGCGTCTTCGAAACGGGCCACCACTTCCCGAAAGCGCCCTTCCCAAATCGCTCAACCGTCTTGAGCACGTTTGGAAGGCCGAGCGCGCGGGCGTAGCACATCGGGCCGCCGCGATGACGGGGGAAGCCGTAGCCGTTCACATAGACCACATCGATATCGTCGATGCTGCGCGCGATGCCTTCTTCGACGATGGCATAACCTTCGTTGACCAGCGCCAGCATGGTGCGCTCGACGATCTCGCTGTCGGTGATCGCACGCGGCGTCGTGCTCGCATTGGCGCGCGCTTCTTCGATGAAGGCGAGCGCCGCGGGGTTGGGGGCTTTTGCGCCGGCGGTATAGGTGTAGAAGCCCGAACCCGACTTCTGACCGAGGTGCCCCGCTTCGACCAGCTTGTCGTGAACAATGGTCGCCATGGGTTCGAAGCTGCCGGGTTTTGCCTCTTTCCGGGCCTTGTAGCCGATATCGATGCCGGAGAGATCGGCGACCGCGAAGGGTCCCATGGCCATGCCGAAGGCGGTCAGCGCCCTGTCGACCTGCTCGGGCGTTGCGCCTTCGAGCAAGAGCAGGCCCGCTTCACGCACATAAGCGCGCAGCATGCGATTGCCGATGAAGCCGGGGCAAACGCCCGCGACCACGGGGATCTTGTTGGTGGCCTTTGCAAGAGCAAGGGCGGTGACAACCGCGACGGGCCCTGTCTTTTCGGCGCGCACCACTTCCAAGAGCTTCATGATGTTCGCGGGACTGAAGTAGTGGAGACCGATGACCGCTTCGGGACGCGAAGTGAACGCCGCGATCTCATTGATGTCGAGGTAGGAGGTGTTAGTCGCAATGATGGCGCCGGGCTTGGCGACCGCATCGATCTGCTGAACGACCGCCTTCTTCACCTCCATCGATTCGAAGACCGCTTCGATGATCAGGTCGCAATCGCTCAAGGATGCATAATCCGTCGCGCCGCTCACATTTTCGACGCGCTGATCGCGCTGGGCTTCGGTGATACGCCCCTTTGTCACCGACTCCTGATAGTTCGACTGAATGCGCGCAAGGCCCTTATCCAGCGCCTCGTCGTTCATCTCCAGCATGCGCACCTTCATGCCGGCGTCGAGATAAGTCATTGCGATGCCGCAGCCCATCGTGCCGGCGCCGATGACGCCCACCGTCTTGATCTCGGCCGGTTTCACATCGCCGATATCATCCGGCGCCTTCGAGGAACCGCGTTCGGCAAAGAAGATGTGGCGTAGGGCCCTGGCTTCTTCGCTGGCGCGCAGTTGCAGGAACAACGCCCGTTCCTCCGCAACACCTTCGGCGAACGATTTGCCCGCCGTCGATCTGATGAGGTTGATGGCGGCGCCCGGCGCATAGGCGCCCTTCGCCTGCTTACGCGTTGCGCCCGCGAGCGCTTCGAACTTCTCAGTATCGAGATGGAACGTGCGTTCCGAGAGGCGGCGGCCTTGGATGGACTGTGACGTCGCGATTTTCACCGCCGCGTCCACATGATCTTCGGCAACGGCATCGACAAGGCCTAGCTTCTCGGCCTTTACCGCATCGACCGGTTTTCCCGACGTGATCATTTCGGCCGCCGTGATCGGATCGATCAGGCGCGGCAGGCGCTGGGTGCCGCCGGCGCCAGGCACGAGGCCGAGCGTCACTTCCGGAAGGCCGAGTTTAGCGCCTTTCGCGGCGACGCGATAATGACAGGCGAGCGCAATCTCCAGTCCGCCACCGAGCGCTTGTCCATGGATCGCCGCGACAATCGGTTTGTCTGAATTTTCAATAGCGTTGGTGACATCGGGCAGGAACGGCGCGGTCGGCGGCGCGCCGAATTCCTTCACGTCCGCCCCGGCGATGAACGTGCGCCCCCTACATGTAATCACGATGCCCTTGACCGTCGCGTCCGACGCCGCATCGGTCACGCCCGACAGAAGCGCCGCGCGTACGTCCTGCGAAAGGGCATTCACGGGCGGATTGTCGATCCATAGGATCAGGCAGCCTTCGCGGTTTTCGCGCGTAACAGTCATGGGAAACTCCAAACTCAAATTTTGGCCAACTTAGATTTTAGGGCGGCGGTCGATGACGCGCTTGGCCTTGCCTTGCGAACGATCAAGCGAGCCGGGGGTTTTTAGATCGACGGCGATGCTGATGCCAATAATGTCTTTCACCCGCGCGACCAATGCGGCGGCGTCTGCGGCGCAATCGGCGTCGCCTGCGTCTGGACGGCGCTCGACGAGAACCGTCACTTCATCGGTACGGGCGGGCCGTGACACATCGATGACGTAATGGGGCGAGAGTCGCGTGCATTTCAGCAACTGCTCTTCGATCTGGCTGGGAAATACGTTGACCCCGCGAATGATCAGCATGTCGTCGCTGCGCGCCTTTATCCGCGCCATGCGCCGCATGGCACGGCCCTGCCCGGGCAGCAGGCGCGTCAGATCGCGGGTGCGATAGCGGATGACCGGCATCGCTTCTTTTGTGAGTGAGGTTAAGATCAGCTCACCCTCCTCACCATCAGGCAATAGGGCGCCGGTCTCGGGATCGACGATTTCAGGATAGAAGTGGTCTTCCCAGATGGTGGGGCCGTCCTTGGTGTCGGCATATTCCTGCGCGACGCCCGGCCCCATGACTTCCGAGAGGCCGTAAATATCCACCGCGGTAATGTCGAACGCCTCTTCGATCTCACGCCGCATGCCTTCGCCCCAAGGTTCGGCTCCGAAAATTCCGATCCTCAGGGACGAGCTGCGCGGGTCGATGCCCTGACGACGAAACTCATCGAGGATCGCGAGCATATAGCTCGGCGTCACCATGATGATCTCCGGCGCGAAGTCGGTGATGAGCTGGACCTGGCGTTCCGTCTGCCCGCCGGACATAGGGATCACGGCGCAGCCCAGGCGCTCGGCGCCGTAGTGCGCACCGAGGCCGCCGGTGAACAAGCCGTAGCCGTAGGCGATATGGACCTTCATCCCCCGGCGCCCGCCGGCGGCATGAATGGAACGGGCCATAAGATCGGCCCAGGTGTCGATGTCGCCCTGGGTATATCCGACGACCGTTGGTTTGCCCGTTGTGCCCGACGACGCGTGGATGCGCACGAGGTCGGTCTGCGGAACGGCCAGGAACCCAAAAGGATAGGCCGCGCGTAAATCGGCTTTGCTGGTGAAGGGAAACTTCGCGAGATCCTCAAGCGAGGAGATGCTTGCCGGCGACACGCCCGCGGCGTCGAATTTGGCGCGATATGCGGGATTGCCAGCCACCGCGCGGGCGATTGTCTCTTTCAGGCGTTCAAGCTGCAGCGCGCGCAGCTGAAGGATGGAAAGTGTGGGATCCATTGTCACCGCAATCGATCCCACCTGCCCTTACACAGCATTCATGGTCAGGAGGTCGTAGGTCGCGACCAGTTCGTCGGCCTGGTTGTAGACCTGCACGAACCAGCGCACTTCGCCGTATTCTTCCTTGCGCGTGGTCTTGGACTTCACGGTCAGCGTGACGTGGATGCTTTCACCGGCGGCCACCGGTTTGACGAAGCGCAAGTTGTCGAGGCCGTAGTTGGCAAGCACAGGACCCGGCGCCGGGTCGACGAACAGACCCGCGGCGAAGGACAGCAGAAGGTATCCGTGCGCAACACGGCCCGGGAAGAAAGGATTGGCCTTCGCGGCCTCTTCGTCCATGTGAGCGTAGAACTTGTCGCCGGTGAATTCGGCGAAGTGTTCGATATCCGCGATGGTGATTTCGCGCGCCGGCGTCGTGACGGTGTAACCCGGCTCCAGCTCGCCGAACTTCAGGCGGAACGGATGGCGCGTCGCGGGTGTTTGCGCAGCGCCCGGCAGATAGGTGCCGACAACGCCGGCGAGCAGTGTCGGGCTGCCCTGCAGCGCGGTACGCTGCATATAATGTTTGATGCCGCGCATGCCGCCCATTTCTTCGCCGCCGCCGGCGCGGCCAGGGCCGCCGTGCACAAGCACCGGCAGCGGTGAACCGTGACCGGTGGATTCCTTGGCGCAATCGCGATCGATGAACACCATGCGGCCGTGATATGCGCCCGCGCCCAGCACCGCTTCCTGCGCAATTTCCGCATCGTGCGTGAATACCGAGATCGCCAGCGAGCCCATGCCGCGATTGGCGAGCGCGATGGCGTCATCGAAATCCTTGTACGGCATCAAAGTCGACACCGGACCGAAGGCTTCCACGTCATGCACGGCGCTTGCCGTCCACGGATCGTCGGTGCGCAACAGGATGGGGGACATGAACGCGCCGTTCGCGGTGTTCTCGCCTTGAACCTTGACGCTGTTCGGATCGCCGTAGACGATCTTGGCGACCTGCGCGAGTTCAGCCACTTTCGCGCGCACGTCCTTCAGCTGATCCTGGCTGGCAAGTGCGCCCATGCGCACGCCTTCAAGGCGCGGATCGCCGATGACGGTCTTGTCGAGGCGCGCGGAGATCGCTTTCTGCACCTCGTCCATCAAGTTCGCGGGCACCATGGCGCGGCGGATGGCCGTGCACTTCTGGCCGGCCTTCACGGTCATTTCCTTGACGACTTCTTTCACGAACAAATCGAATTCCGGGGTATCGGGCTTCGCGTCGGGGCCAAGGATCGAGGCGTTGAGTGAATCACGCTCGGCGACGAAGCGCACGGACTCGCGCGCCACCACCGGATGGGCCTGAAGTTTCATGGACGTGCGCGCGGACCCGGTGAAGGAAATCGCATCCTGGCAGGTCAGGTGATCGAGCAGGTCGCCGGCCGAGCCCGCGATGAACTGGATCGCACCTTCGGGCAGCACCTTTGAATCAATCATGATGCGGAAAGCCGCTTCGGCGAGATAGGCGGTGGAGGAGCCCGGCTTGACGATGCAGGGCACGCCGGCCAGCAGCGTCGGCGCCAGCTTCTCTAGCATGCCCCACACGGGGAAATTGAAGGCGTTGATATGCACGGCCACCCCCTGCAGCGAGGTGTAAACGTGCTGGCCGACGAAGGTGCCGGTCTTGCCGAGCACTTCGAGATCGCCGTCCATCAGGATGCGCTTGTTGGGAAGTTCGCGGCGGCCCTTCGAGCTGAAGCTGAACAGCGTGCCGGCGCCGCCCTCGATATCGATCCAGCTATCGGTGCGCGTTGCGCCCGAGGAGTAGGAAAGCTCGTACAGTTCTTCCTTGCGCGCCATGATGGCCGTTGCCAGCGCCTTCAGCGCAAAGGCGCGTTCATGGAACGTCATCTTGCGCAGCGCCGGGCCGCCGACTTTGCGCGCATGTTCGGCCATCTTCTTGAAATCGATGCCGTCCGAGCCGGTCTCGGCGATCTGCTGGCCGTTCACGGCCGAGAAGATGGGGGCGAGCTTGCCCTCGCCCGAAATCCACTTATTCGCGGCATAATTCTGAAGACGGATCATCGACATGCGGTGTGTCCTAACTGGTGTGATTACGCGCGAAACAATGCGCGGCGTTGTAAGGCTTTAGGCGCCGGTGAACTTCGGCTTACGCTTTTCCATGAAAGCGCTGACGCCCTCTAGATAGTCGTGACTGCCGCCCAGTTCACGCATGAGGTCGCGTTCGATATCGAGCTCGGTCGGAAGGTCCTTGAGCCACGCGGAACGGATGGCTGCTTTTGTCGCCGCGAGGCCGCGGGTCGGGCCGACGGCGAAACGGGTGGCAATCGCATCGACTTCTTCGGCAAGCTTATCGTCGTCAACACACTTCCAGATCAGGCCCCACGCCGCGGCGGTTTCAGCCGGGATCGGCTCGCCGGTCAGGGCCATGCCGAGCGCGCGCGCCTGCCCGACGTGTTTGGCAAGGTGCCAGGTCCCGCCGGAGTCCGGGATTAAACCAATGTTGGCGAAGGATTCGATGAACTTGGCGCTGCGCGCGGCGATGACGATGTCACATGCGACGGCAATATTGGCGCCCGCGCCGGCGGCAACGCCGTTCACCGCGCAGATCACCGGCATGCGCAAGTTCGCAAGGCGCTTGATGAGCGGGCCATAATAGGTTTCCACCGAATGCCCGAGATCGACCGGCGCCGCGCCTGGCGCAACCGCGCGGTCGTTAAGATCCTGGCCCGCGCAGAAACCGCGGCCCGCACCCGTGAGCACGAGCACGCGAACATCCTTGTTGGTCTCGACTTCCGTCAGGGCCGCCGCGACTTCCTTGTGCATCTGCACGGTGAAGCTGTTGAGGCGGTCGGGGCGATTGAGAGTCAGGCGGGCGAGGCCATCCTTGATCTCGAAAATGATGGTCTCGTTCTGCATGCGCGTTCTCCCAAATTAATTCGCAGAATGGCCGGTCGGATTATTATTGGCAAGGCGATTTCGTTGGCTTAAATACGCCCTCAGCGCATAGGTTGTCTTCCGTTTTCACATCACAAAAATAGACATGTCTGACAGCCGCACACTGGCCCGGCGCATAGCCGACACTATGTTGA
>CANJEU010000002.1 GCA_947473445.1 Fidelibacterota bacterium
GCCCCTGACGCTGGTGGCCATTGCGCCGCGCGCGGATTTTTATGTGCAGGTCGTTACGCGCTCGACGCTGGAAATCATCACGTTCCTGGTGGTTCTGTCGCTGCTGGCGTTCCTGGAGTGGCGCCGACGCCTGGCCGGTCAGCTCGAAGCCGCCAAACACGAGGCCGAGGAAGCCACGCGCGCCAAGTCATCCTTCCTGGCGATGATGAGCCATGAAATCCGCACGCCCATGAACGGCGTGATGTCCATGGCCGAGATGCTCGAACAGACCGATCTGACGGACGATCAGCGCAGCATGTCGTCGGTGATCCGGGGGTCCGCGAACGCACTGCTGACGATCATCAACGATATTCTCGACTTCTCCAAGATCGAGGCGGGCAAACTCGATATCGAGAAGATCGCCTTCTCGCTGGTCGAGACCGTCGAAAGCGCCGGCGAACTCATGAGCCAGCGCGCCGACGATAAAGGTGTCGCGCTGGCCATCGTGATCGATCCTTCCGTGCCTGACCGTCTCATCGGCGATCCGGCGCGCGTACGCCAGATTTTGCTGAACCTGATAGGCAACGCGGTGAAGTTCACCGATCGCGGCGCGGTGAGCGTACGGGTGTCGGTGGCCGCGGACGATAACCTTGTGCTGCGCTTTGCGGTGTCGGACACAGGGATCGGCCTTACGGCCGCGCAACAGGGGCGTCTGTTTAAAGCCTTTGTCCAAGCCGATGTCTCGACGTCGCGCAAATACGGCGGCACGGGATTGGGCCTTTCGATCTCGCAGCGCCTGTGCGAGCTGATGCAGGGCCGCATCGGCGTGACATCGACGATGGGCGAAGGATCTACATTCTGGCTTGAACTGCCGTTCACGCGCGCCGATGCCGCCCCCGACCTTGTGAAGATTAGCGATGCGCGCGTCGTGCTCGTGGGCTTCCACAGCCCGATCCGCGAGGCGATGGACGCGATCCTGATGGCTTACGGTGTCGCCGAGCGCGTCTGGCTTCCCGGTGTTGAGGATATCGCGACGGTCGAAACGAAGGACGCCATCGTGTTCTTGTCGGCGCAAGACGGCGGCCCACAAGCCTTGGCCTGGGGGCAGGCGCTAAAAAAAACCGGACGGAACGGCGGCGCGCGTCGTGCTTGTGGCCTCGCGGGAGCTGGCCTCGACACTCACCGAGGCAGAACGCACCGGCTTTTTCGCGGCCGTCGCGCTGCCGTTGCGCCGGGGCCGCGTCGCCCATGTGATCGCCGCGGCGCTCGGGCGGGCGAGCCTGAATGAACGGGCAGCCGGCGACAGCATAACCAAATACAGCCCGCCGCTGCTTGACGTTGCGCGCGCGGCCGGCGTGCTCATTCTCGTCGCCGAAGATAACCTCACCAATCAAATCGTCATCCGCCGCCTGCTGGCCCAGCGCGGCTATGCGAGCGAGATCGTCAGTAACGGGGTGGAAGCCTTGAAAGCGTATGAGGCCGACCCTTCGTATGGCCTGCTGCTGACGGATTTCCATATGCCCGAGATGGATGGTTTCGCGCTGACGGCGGAGATTCGCAAGCGGGAGACAACGGGGGCGCGCCGCTTGCCCATCGTGGCGCTGACGGCCGATGCGTTGCCCGGAACGCGCGAGCGGTGTCTGACCGCCCAGATGGACGATTATTTGACCAAGCCCATCGAGTCCAAGCAGCTCGAGGCGGTGTTGGAACACTGGCTGCCGAAGGCCGCGGCCTTACGTCGCGCGGACACGGCCCCGTCCAAACCCGCGAAAATCGATATCGATCCCCAGATCTTCGATCAAAGCCGCCTCGTGGAAGCTTTCGGATCGTTCGGCGCCGAAGCCCGCGCGCTCCTGGCTCAGTTTTTAGCCGAAGCGCGCAAGCTGACGGCGCAAATCATCACGGCCATGGATCAGCAGGATTGGGCCGAGGCCCGCCATCACGCCCATGCCCTGAAGGGCGGGGCGGGTTCGGCCGGAGCGGTAAGGCTTGGTCAAGTGGCCGCGGACGTGCAGGATTGGCTGGACGGTGGCGATCCGGATACGGCGCTGCTGTTCACCGGCGGCTTGGAAACAACGGTCGATGAGTTGGCGGAGGCCGTGCGGCCGCTGCTGGCGCGAGGCATGGGCGAATTATGAGTGCGGACGAAGATCTCTATAAAGGCGTCACCGTCCTGATCGTCGAGGACAAGCCGACGACACGCGACAGTGTGCGCGGCCAATTGCGCCAGATGGGCATTCGCACCATCACCGAGGCCTCGGACGGGAAAGCGGGGCTGGCCGAGGTTGCGCGCACACGGCCCACCTTGATCCTTTGCGACGTCCACATGAAGCCGGTCGACGGCCGTCAGTTCCTGAAAATGGTGCGGACCGCCAAGGTGGACTGGGTGAAGAGTATCCCGATCATTTTCCTGACCGCCGACGCCAATCCGGAGACCGTGACCTTTGCCAGGGAGTTCCAGGTCAACGGTTACCTTGTAAAGCCGATTTCCCTCAAGGAGCTGAAAGGGCGCATCGACGCGGTGCTCAAAAGTCTGGACCGGTCGCCGACGAAGCGAGGTTTGTAGGACCGGCGCGCTATGTGCCCACCTTCAGCGGCGCTCTCAATCCTTCGAGCGCGGCAATCACACTCAGCGCGGTGATCTTGCCGGTGCCCGGCTTTTCGGGCGAGGGCACATTTTCGATGGTCATTTCGAAACGCGCGCTGTCGGCGTCGACTTTGATCGTGTGGGTGTTGCGGCTAAGGGTGGGGTCGGCCCAGATCTGAAGCTGCGTGCGGTCCGGGCCGATGCCGGCGAGACCCAACGCCGCCGCCACATTGACGTTGGCGGGAAAACCCTTGGCGCCCTCGCGCGCCGTACCCTCGAACACCATGAGCGGCGCGGAAAGATTGTCGATGTCGATGTTATTTTCGACCAGGTGCGGCGCGCCCTTGAGGGATTTGGGCGGCTTGCGCGTGATCATGGTCACGGAATGAATCGTGCCCTTGGCGGCGGCGCGCACGGCATCGAGTCCAAGCAACGCGCCGGTGGCGAGAACGATTTGCGCGCCGTTCTGCTTTGCGAGGTCGACGATCTCGGGATGGCGCAGCAACGCCGCGGCGCTGACCGTGAGCAGCGTGCGTGCGGCTTTGAGCGCGGGGATGGCGATGGATTCAAACGCCGCCGTGGGCACGCATTCGACGATGATATCGCAGCGGCGCGCGAGCTCGTCCGGCGTGACCACATCGACCGGGCGCTTGAGCTGTGCAACTGCGGCGCGGGTTTTGACCGCATCGCGCCCCGAAACCGCTTCAAGCGTCAGGCCTTCAAGTCCCTCGTCCAACGCGCGGCCGACGCGCGCGCCAATGGTTCCAAATCCGGCAATTCCAACTTTCACCCGCGCAAATCCTTTTTATCGACATACACTCCGGGGCCGACCCTCGGGCAGCGCGGGGTCCGAGGTCAAGACGCAAACATGTGGACGCGACCCGAAGGACCTATCGGCCTTGGTTATGACCGGGTAGGCTTTATGCGGGGACACGGGGATAGATGCGCATTTTTCGCCAGCTTTATATTCAGGTCCTGATCGGGATCCTGGCCGCGATCATTCTGGGCCTGACGGCGCCGGAGATCGCGCGGGCCATGAAGCCCCTAGGCGACGGGTTCATCGCGCTGCTGCGCATGATGCTGGCCCCGATCATCTTCTGTTCGGTGGTGCTGGGTCTGACGCAGGTGGCCAATATGGGCCAGTTGGGACGCCTTGCGCTGAAGGCCTTGATCTATTTCGAGGTTGCGACGACCCTCGCGATGATCCTGGGGTTCGTCGCGGTGAATATCTTCCAGCCCGGCGCAGGACTGCACGCCACCAACCTTGAAATCACCGAAGGGGTGGCTCGCGCCACCAGCAGCGCGACACAGTTCACGGCGGTGCGCTTTATCCTGAGCATCATCCCGACGACCTTCGTGGATGCCTTTGCAAAGGGCGAAATTCTTCAGGTTCTATTCATCTCCATCCTCGTGGGTGTGGCCCTGAGTCTGGGCGGCGTGCGCAAGGATTCGGTTGTGCTGCGCGGGATCGCCGAAGGCCAGGACATTCTTTTCCGTATCCTGGGCTTCCTGATGCGTCTTGCGCCGATCGGCGCTTTCGGCGCGCTCGCGGCGGCCATTGGGGCCTTCGGCGCCGAGACTCTTGTGCACCTTGCCAAACTTGTGGCTGTGGCTTGGACGACGTCGATCTTCTTCGTGCTGGTGTTCATGGGCGCCATGGCGATGGCGGTGGGTTTGTCGATCTTCAAGATCATCAAGCTGATCCGTGATGAACTGCTGATCTGCCTTGGCACCGCATCGGGCGAAGTGGTGCTGCCGCGCATGCTGCGCAAACTGGAGCAAGCCGGCTGCGACAAGGCCGTGGTGGGTTTTGTGCTTCCGGCCGGCTACAGCTTCAACCTCGACGGCACGTCGATCTATATGGCGGTGTGCGCGGGCTTCATCGCGCAGGCCACGGACACGCCGTTCTCGCTTGCCGAGCAGGTCGCCATGTTGACGGTGATGCTATTCACCTCGAAGGGCGGATCGACGGTGGCGGGTGGCGCCTTCGTCAAACTCGCGGCCACCATGCAGACGGTGCCCACACTGCCCTTGGGCGGGCTTGGCCTGATCTTCGGGGTCGATCGATTGCTGGCGACCGCGCTGAGCATGACCAATCTGGTCGGCAACGCCCTTGCCGTGTTCGTGGTGGCCAAGTGGGAAGGCGCCTTCTCGAAGGCGCAGTTCGATCTTTATCTGGAACGTCAGACCGCGGGGCTCATCGACGCGTCAGGCGCCGAGAAACCCCAGGACAGCGCGGCCTAACGCCCCTTACCCCCGTCTATTTCACCGCCGTCACGTCGACTTCGAACATCATGCCGGGCCACGCCAGCGTGCTGACGCCCACGAGCGTATGGGCGGGCAGCGGCAAGCCGGCCAGAACTTCGGAGCGGCATTTGCCCACCAGCGGCTGGGCGCGCATATCCGTAACGTAGGTCGTGACCTTGACGATATCGCCGAGCGTCGCGTTCTGTTTTTCGAGCGTGCGCTTGACCTTATCCCAAGCATATTTGCACTGGGCGTAGACGTCGTCGGTATGGCGGATCGCCCCGCCCGTTGTGGCGGTTTCGTCTTCCGCGCCGACGCCGGCGAGATAGATGAAACGCTGTGCGCCGGTGACGGTCACGGCTTCGGAGAAGCGGCCCTTGGCCCACTCACTGTAGTTGAAGTGCTCGACCTTGAAGGACCCGGTGGAGGCGGCCTGCGCCATCACGATGGAGAGCGCGGCGCTGCCGAGAAGGCCAAGCAGGGCGATTTTCATCAGTTTCATTTTTTTATTCCCCAATCTCTGCGTTGACGGACAACGGCCCAAGGCCCGCATCCTGTGACGCAATTCTCCGCGAAGATCAGACGCTCGAATATGCAGAAATTCTGAGGCGAGCGGATTCGCTGCGCGCTGCGTTAGAGTTGCGTCATTCTGCACATCCATAGGACTCTCACATGCTGGAAAAACGCGCCCTACAAGTCGCGGTCGCCCTTGGATGTCTTGTGCCGATCGGCGGCGGCGCGCGCGGGATTTGGCTGGGCCCGCAGATGGCCGGGGCGACGGGACCGGCCGATCTCGACAGTCATTTCCGGTATTTGTCAGGCCTGCTTCTGGGGATCGGGCTGGCCTATCTGACGGCGATCCCGCGCATTGAACAGCACGGCCTGCGCTTCAGGATTCTGACCGCGATCGTGGTGGTGGGCGGTCTTGGACGGCTAGCCTCGCTGGTCGCGGTGGGGACGCCGTCTTTGAGCATGACGGCGGCGCTGGCGATGGAGCTGATCGTCACCCCGGCGCTGGCGCTGTGGCAACACCGGATCGCGCGGCGCTGCGCGGCCTTAAGCCCGTAAGGTAAAAATCCCAAACAGGAGGCAGGCGACCAGCATGATGCCGCAAGCCGCGAGCGCCCACGGCATGGTGAAGCGCAAATGTTCGCCGAAGTCGATTTTGGCTAGACCGCAGAGCAGATAGGTGGACGGCACCAGCGGGCTGAGCAAATGGACCTGCTGCCCCACAAGCGAGGCGGCCGCGATGATCTCGGGCGAAAGCCCATAGCCCGCGCCGGCGCTGGAGAGGATCGGCAACATGCCGAAGTAGAAAGCATCGTTCGAGATCAGGAAGGTAAAGGGAATGCTTACGAGCGCTGTGATGGGCGCCATATAGACGCCGAGCGCGGGTGGGATGATGCCGATAAGGGAATCGGTCATGGCGTCGACCATCTCAGTCCCGGAGAGAATACCGGTGAATATCCCTGCGGCGAAAATAAGTCCTGACACCGCAAGCGCATTGCCGGCGTGGGCTTCGATGCGGCGGCGCTGTTCGGCGAGCGAGGGATAGTTGATCATGAGCGCGGTGACGTAGGCGATGATGAACAGCGCCGGTAACGGCAAGAGGTTCATGATGAGTGCGGCGAGCAGCGCGATGGTCAGAAGGAGGTTGATGGGGAACAGCTTCGGACGCAGGGCGCTGGCGTCGCGCTCGCCGTCCTCCTTGATCATTTCCTTGCGGGTGAGCGGGTCTTCGTGATCGGTGCTGCCGAGGGCGGCCAGACGCGCGCGCTCCTGATAGCCGAAGATGGCCGCGACGGTGATGACCCATGCCGCGCACACAAGCTGCGCCGGCAGGATCGCTAGGTAGAGGTCCGACACGTCGAGTTTAAGCGCGACGGCCGCGCGCGCCGTGGGGCCGCCCCACGGCAGCAGGTTCGCGGCGGCGCTGGCCATGATGAGCACGCAGGCCAACTTGCGGGTATCGAGACGCATATGCCGGTAGAGCGGCATCATGGCCGCGACGGTGATCATGTAAGTGGTGGCGCCGTCGCCATCGAGCGAGATGGTGAGCGCCAGCACGGCCGTGCCGACAAGGATGCGCACCGGGTCAAAGCCGACGAAGCGCACGATGCGCGCGACCAGCGGGTCGAAAAGCCCAGCGTCAATCATCAGGCCAAAATACAGAATGGCGAACAAGAGCATGATGCCCGTGGGGGCGATGTCGCGAATACCAGTGAGCATCATGGGGCCCAGCTCGGGGCCAAAGCCGCCGATGAGGGCGAAGGCGATGGGAATGAGAACAAGTCCCACGAGCGCCGAGACGCGCTTGGTCATGATCAGGGTCACGAAAGTCGCGACCATGGCGTAGGCAAGAATGGCTAAGATGTGTAGATCCCCCCGCAGCATCGCGTGTGCGCGCGAGCTTGTCTCCCGTTAGCAGTCTGACAGGAAACGCGGCCGTTCGACAAGCGAGCGCTTAGGGCCGCTGGATGGTGACGCGCCGGTAACGTGTCGAGGAACGCGGGCGCGGGACCGCAGAAATTGAACGTATAACTGTCTTTGACGCAGAAGATATTCGCCGGCGGCACGCCCGCCGCGCCGAAGCGTTCAATGACATTAGCGGGAATGCCCCATGGGATGGGGCTCGGGCTCACAGGCCGCAGTTACACTTGTTAGGGCGCCGCGACGGCCGGCTGTTGTTCCGTCTCGGCGATAAATTGCATCACGTCGTCGATGACCGGCGCTTTGCCGCGGAAGGGGCGCGCGAAGGCCCCCATCAACATGACGTGTCCGATACTGTCATAGAAGACGAGGCGCACGTCGCCGCCTTGGGCGCGTAACGCTTGGGCCATCCGTTCGGTATGAAAGAGATGGACCGTATCGTCGCCGCGGCCGTGGGCGAGAAACGCGCGCGGCAATGGCGATGTTTTGGAAACGAAAGCGACGGGCCGCGCGTCGGCAATATTGGTGCCTTCATACACGGCCTTCACGCTATCGATCTCGAGGGGCTGGAATGTGTAAGGACCGGCAAGTCCGATGAGGCCCTTGAGGGACGTTGATCCACGGTAACGGGGATCGAGCGCGACGAGCGCGGCCATATTCGCGCCCGCGGAATGGCCCATGATGTAGATCGATTTTGTGCTGCCGCCGTACGTGGCCGCATGAGCCTCCACCCAGCGCAAGGCGCGCGCGCTGTCTTCCATGAAGGCGGGGAACTTCACTTCTGGGTAAAGGCGATAATCGGCGATGACCGTTACGACACCGCGGCTGGCAAGCGCTTCGCCGAGGAATTTATATTGCCCGCGATCGCCGAATTGCCAGCTGCCGCCATAGAAGAACAGAACGACCGGGCGGGCGCCCGCTTCGCCCGCCGTTGGGACATAGACGTCCAGGGCCTGGCGCGGATGGGGTCCGTAGGCGATGGCGGTCTCGCGCCGGTAACCCTCGGACGGGACCAGAGTATTGACGAGGCCGATGCCCAGGTTGGCGCAGCCGCCGAGAAAGACCGCGAGACCGGCGGCAGCCCATCTCGCAAGGAAAACGCGCCGGTGCGGACGGGACATAGAGAGTGCTCCAAAGGGTGCGAGGGTAAAGGCCTGAATAGAGCCAACGCCTGATGGCGCGTTCTGTCTCAAAGCGGCTTAGAACTTCGCCGTGACATAACCTTCGGGGCTGATAGGCCAGTGGGGATTCCAGGCAATTTCCCAGGCGTGGCCATCGGGGTCGGCGACATAACCGCGTAAGCCCCCGTGGGGCGGCTGGTCGGCGGCGCGCAACAACGTCCCGCCGCAGTCCGCAAGACGTTCGAGCGTTTTGCTGACCTCAAGCGGGTCAGTGACGTTATGGGCCAAGGAATATGCGCCGGGGCCGGCGGTCGCGGCCTGTTTCATGTCGCCCGCAAGCGCGGTCTTGAGCCAAGTGCCGAGTACGAACCCGTTCATCTGGTAGAAGGCGATTTCGTCATTCTGCCACACGGGCTTCCAACCGAACCCCTCGGCATAGAAGCGCTTGGAGCGGGCAAGGTCGGCAACGCCCAAAGTGATGACGGAGATCTGTTGTTGCACCGATGCCTACGCCTTCAGTTCCTTGTACCAAGCGTCAAACGCGCGCGGATAAAAGATGTTGCTGAACAGCGCCCATTGCCCAAGCGATTCCGAGAGCATGAAGGTTTTGCCGATGTCGTCGGCGCTGATGCCGGCGGCGTAGGATTTCCGGGCCGCGGCTTCGACCTCATCCAGAACCGCAATGTAACGATCGATCTCGCGCTCCTTGGCGAGCGCGCCGTGGCCGGGCACATAGATCGTGTCCTTGGCGCGCTTGAGGCCGCGCACGGCGCCGACGAATTTCGACGGCGTCGTATCGACGTAATTGGGGAACATGCCGTTCCAGACGAGATCACCGCAGAACACGATGGAAGGATCGTCAAGCTCGACCGTGACATCGCTTTGGGTATGACCACCGCGCGGCACGACCCGGACGGCGCGCCCGCCAAGATCAAGCGTTGTTGCGTCGGTCGGAGATAGCAGCACTGCGCCGCTGAGCGTCGCCGCGCGCGCCGGCGCAGGCTCGGCGGCTTTGGCGTCGCGGCCGATCACGATATCGCGCGTGATGGCTGTGCTGTGGACCGCGCAGGACGCCCCGCCGGCTTGGAAGCCGGCGATGCCGTTCGCATGATCCCCATGATGATGTGTGAGCACGACATGGGTGGGGCGCATGCCGGTGAGCTCGAGGGATTTAGCCGCCAGCCATTGCGCGCCGGCGGGTTGATTGAACCCTTCCACCGCGAGCACCGCGTTTTTCCCCGCGATCAGTCCGCCGTTGGCAAGCGTGGTGCGGTCGCCATCGAGCGGACGGGAAATCACCGCCCAGACCCCGTCTGCGACTTTCTCGAGGGTGCCGAACGGTTCGCGTGCGACGACCTGGCCGAGGGATTCGGCGGCCCAGAGTTTGCGCGCCGCGACCGGCATGACGGACGCGGCGAGCGCGAGATGGCAGGCGCAGGTCGCGGATTTTTTTAGGAACGAGCGGCGCGCAAGCGTCATGGCAATTCCCCCGAAGTAACCCCGAAGGATGAGCCTAACCCGGCCCGCGTTCCCGCGACAGGGTGAGGCGAAAAACGCGGGCGATTCGGCCGCCGGCGCGGGGCTCTGGAAAGGCGGTGTTCTTCCGGCCCGGGGCGCGGCATATTTGGCCTATGCGCTTCTCGCTCAAGCCCTTGGCCCTCGCGGCCCTTCTGCTTGCCGGCCCTCTGCTCGCCGGTGGGGCCGCCCGTGCTGCGGACGACGACATCGCCGTGGACCTTGCCCTGGTTCTGGCGGTCGACGTGTCGCTGAGCATCGATGAGAAAGAGGCGGCGATCCAGCGCAACGGATATGTCCAGGCGCTGAAGGACAAACGCGTGACGGACGCGATCCGTTCAGGGCCCATCGGGCGTATCGCGGTGACCTATGTGGAATGGTCGAGCGTCTATCACCAAGTGCAGCTGGCGCCATGGACGGTGATTTCGGACGCCAAGTCGGCCATCGCTTTTGCCGATCTGGTGGGCAAGGCGCCGGTGAAACCGGGCAGCACGACCTCGATCAGCGCGGGCATCGACTTTGCCGTGAAGCTGCTGACGAAGAATGGCTATGACGCCAGCCGCCGCGTGATCGACATCTCGGGCGACGGTTATAGCGATTACGGGCGCCCGGTGAAGGACGCGCGGGACGATGCGGTGAAGGACGGCATCACCGTCAACGGCCTGGCGATGATGTTCGAGCGTCCCAAGTGGAAACAGGAAGTGCCCGAGGACCTCGACCGGTACTACAACGAACAGGTGATCGGCGGGCCCGGCGCGTTCTTCATCACCGTGCGCACGCCCAACGATTTTTCGCAGTCGCTGCTGCACAAGCTGGTGCTGGAGATTGCCGATCTTGCACCGCGGGGCGGCCCCAGCGCGGATATGTCGTTGCCGGCGCAGTAGATTGCGCCGACGTCATCCCGGCGCCCACCTTCGCGGCCGCGCCGCTTCGGCGCGGCAAGCAAGCCGGGATCCATTCTTCAGAAAAGCTTGCTGCCCGATGGACCCCGGCTTTCGCCGGGGTGACATAAACTATTAGACGTCCAGATTTCGCACCTTCAGGGCGTTGTCCTGGATGAAGTCGCGGCGGTGTTCGACGATGTCGCCCATGAGGGTCGAGAAGACTTCGTTGGCTTCGTCGGCGTGATTGACCTTCACCTGCAGCAGGGTGCGCACATTGGGATCGAGCGTGGTTTCCCAAAGCTGGCCGGGGTTCATCTCGCCCAGGCCTTTGTAGCGCTGGATGGAGACGCCCTTGCGGCCGTGCGCGAGCACGGACGACAGCAAGGTCATCGGACCGCTGACGGCGATTTCCTCGTCCTTGTATTTCAGGAGCGTGTCGCCGGTGTAGGTGGTCTGCAGCTCCGACGACAGGCTGTCGAGATGGCGCGCTTCGACCGACTGGAGCGTACGCGCATCGATGACGTGGACTTCGGTGACGCCGCGCAGGGTGCGGGTGAACTTGAGGCCGCCGCCGGGGGCCGCTTCGCCGGCCCAACCCTTCTCGTATTCGGTTTCGAGATGATCGAGCCGCTGGGCGACTTTTTTCGCCATAGTCTGGGCAAGATCATCCTTTGGCAGAATCTCGGGATTGAAGGCGCCGCTGATGGCGCATTGTTCGACGATGCGGGGCGGCATCGTGCGAGACAGAATCTCGAGGCTGTTCCGGGCGTCGCGCGCGCGCGAGACGAGGCGCTTGAGATCATCGCCGCCGATCTGGCTGCCGCCGGTGACCAGCACCGCGTTGACGAGGCCCGCGGTGATCAAATGTTCTTCCATGGCCGCGTCGTTCTTCAAATAGACTTCCGACTGCCCCTTCTTGGCCTTGTAGAGCGGCGGCTGAGCGATAAGGAGATGGCCGTTTTCAATCACCTGGGGCATCTGCCGGTAGAAGAACGTGAGCAGAAGCGTACGGATGTGGCTGCCGTCGACGTCGGCGTCCGTCATGATGATGATCTTGTGGTAGCGCAGCTTGGCGATGTTGAATTCTTCCGGCCCGATGCCGGTGCCAAGGGCGGTGACCAGCGTGCCGATCTCGGCCGATGACAACATCTTGTCGAAGCGCGCGCGTTCGACGTTCAGGATTTTGCCGCGCAGGGGCAAAATGGCTTGGAAGCCGCGATCGCGGCCCTGTTTGGCCGATCCACCGGCCGAGTCACCTTCGACGATGAAGAGTTCGGACTGGGCGGGATCGCGGTTCTGACAGTCGGCGAGTTTGCCGGGCAGTGAGGAGATATCGAGCGCGCCCTTGCGGCGCGTGAGTTCGCGGGCCTTACGGGCCGCTTCGCGCGCGAGGCCGGCTTCGACGACCTTGGCGACGATTTTGCGAGCCTCGGAGGGATGTTCCTCGAACCAAGTGCCGAGCTTTTCAGAAACGATGTTTTCCACGACCGGGCGCACTTCGGAGGAGACCAGTTTGTCCTTGGTCTGCGACGAGAATTTCGGATCGGGCACTTTCACCGACAGGACGCAGGTGAGGCCTTCGCGCATATCGTCGCCCGTGAGCGCGATTTTATCCTTCTTGCCGCCGAAGCCGTGTTCGCCCGCGTAGTGATTGAGCGTACGCGTAAGCGCGGCGCGGAAGCCGGCGAGGTGCGTGCCGCCGTCGCGCTGGGGGATGTTGTTGGTGAAGCACAGCGTGTTCTCGTGATAGCTGTCGTTCCACTCCATCGAGAGTTCGACCGATATCCCGTCCTTCTCGGCCATCATCGTCACGGGCGGGCTGTGCAGCGCCTGTTTGGTGCGGTCGAGATATTTGACGAACGCTTCGATGCCGCCTTCGTAGTGCAGATCGATGGATTTGGCATCGGCGTGGCGCGCGTCACTGAGGTTGAGGAAGACGCCCGAATTGAGGAAAGCGAGTTCGCGCAGGCGATGCTCGAGCGTGGCGTAGTCGAAGACGGTCTGTGTGAAGGTTTCCTTCGAGGGCAGGAATTTTACTTCCGTGCCGGTCCTGAACTGTCCGGCGCGTTTACCTTCGCTCACCCTGGGCGCATCGCCAACTTCGCGCAGCGGCGCTTCGGCGTCGCCATGCTTGAAGCGCATCAGATATTCTTTGCCGCCGCGCCAGATGCGCATGTCTAGGATGGACGAGAGCGCGTTCACCACCGAGACGCCGACGCCGTGCAGGCCGCCGGAGACCTTGTAGGAGTTCTGGTCGAATTTTCCGCCCGCGTGCAGCTGGGTCATGATGACCTCGGCCGCCGAGACGCCTTCTTCCTTATGGATGTCGACCGGGATGCCGCGGCCGTTGTCGCGCACGGTGACGCTGCCGTCGCCATGCAGAACCACCTCGATGCGATCGCAATGGCCGGCGAGCGATTCATCGATCGCGTTATCGACGACTTCGTAGACCATGTGGTGCAGACCCGAGCCGTCATCGGTATCGCCGATGTACATGCCGGGGCGTTTGCGCACGGCATCAAGGCCCTTGAGCACCTTGATGGACTCGGAGTCATAGGCCCGTTCGGCGGGCGCGATGTCGTCGACTTTGAGGGCCTCAGTGGGGCTGCCGGGCGGTGGATTCATGTGTGCTCTTGAAGGTCTCGAGGAGGCGGTTTTAGAGGCGAGTCGGGGGGCGATTTCGGGCCCGATTCGGAGGGTGGTTTTTCAACCCTCCGAATATAGGGGTTTGCGCGCGGGAATGCACCCTTACTGAGGGGCCGAATGAGGCAAATCCGACCGCAAAATCGACCCCTGGCCGACGGCGAAAAATTGAGCGGATTCACCGACATCGGCAAAGAGCGCGCGGTCGGTGCCGGTCATCCAGGCCTGGGTGCGCAGGGCCCTGAGTTCGGCGAACA
This sequence comes from Fidelibacterota bacterium, assembly GCA_947473445.1. Classification (GTDB taxonomy): domain Bacteria; phylum Pseudomonadota; class Alphaproteobacteria; order Rhodospirillales; family Rhodospirillaceae; genus SHVO01. Next base: position 13,664 of record CANJEU010000002.1, read on the forward strand.
GCGCGGCGCGCCGCCCGGCGTCCAAATGGGCCGCGATTTCGTCCAAAAGCAGGATGGGGGCGGCGCCGCGTTTTTCGCGCTGAAGACGCGCGTGGGCGAGCACGATGGAGATCAAAAGCGCTTTCTGCTCGCCGGTCGAGCAGAGCGCGGCGGGCTGGCCGTGCGAGGGATGCCCCGCGGCGATCATCGCAACGCCTAGATCGGAGCGGTGAGGACCGGCGCCTGCCCCGAGGATTCCGCGGCGCTCGTCCCACAGGCTGGCGCGCACCTTATCCTCGGCATCTATGGCGGGCATTTCGGCGAGCCACGCATCGACCGTGCCCACAAGGCGCAGGCTGGCCGCCGGGAATGGGCCCACGGCCGCCGCAAGGGCGCGGTTGAGGCGGGCCACGAGATCGGACCGCGCGGCCGCGAGCGCAACCCCGTGGCGGGCCATGGTGTCTTCAAGCGCGGCGAACCAGGCCGCATCGCCCTGGCCGTCGCGGATCAGGCGCGAACGCTGGCGGTGGGCATGGTCGTAGGCGGCGATGCGTCCGGCCTGGTCGGCATCGAACGCGGTGACCAGACGGTCGAGGAATTTGCGCCGTGAGGCCGGGCCATCGAGGAAGAGGCGGTCCATGGCGGGGGTGAGCCACACGACGCTGATCTGCCGGGCGATGGACGCCCCGCCCCGGGCCGGCTGGCCGTTAATCTGCACCGCCCGGCGTTCCGGCGCGGCCGCCGTGAGGCCGGTACCGATCTCATTGAGGCCATCGGGGCCGTTCACGCCCGCCGCGACGCCCCAGGCCGGAGCGCACGGGCCGCCGGGATAGGCCTGGCGGCCGACATCGCGCAGTTTTGCCCCGCGCAGGCCCCGGCCCGGCGCGAGGAAGGAGATGGCCTCGAGCAGATTGGTTTTGCCCGCGCCATTGGAACCGGTGAGCACGACAGGACCGGCCTCGACGTCGAGGCGTAAGCGCGGGTAGTTCCGAAAATCGGTCAGGGTCAGGCGCTGGATAAAAACGTGGCGCATGGCGTGGGAGGCACCATCACGCGCGGAAGACAAAGCGGCCGCCGGCGCGGCTGAAGATCTGAGGGTGGACAGGCTTACGTCGGTGACGCTCACACCCGCATCGGCATCAACACGTACATGGCCGAACCATCGGCCACATCGCGGATGAGGGTGGGAGAGGCCGCGTCCGCCATGGTGAAGCGCGCCGCATCGCCCTCGATCTGGCCGAGGATTTCGAGCAGGTAGCGCGAGTTGAATCCGATCTCGAGCTGACCGGCGGCGTAGTTCGCTTCAACTTCTTCAACCGCATTGCCCGCTTCCGGGCTTGAGGCCGACAGGGTGATGAGCCCCTTCTCGCATTGCATTTTGATCGAGCGCGACTTTTCCGAGCTGATGGCCGACACGCGGTCAACCGCATCGAACAATGGCTTGCGCTCGGCTTCGAGCACCTTGTCGTTGCCTGTGGGGATGACGCGTTCGTAGTCGGGGAAGGTGCCGTCGATGAGCTTGGAGGTGAGCGAGACGTTGTCGAAGGCAAAACGGATTTTGGAATCCGAGAGCGAGATGGTGATTTCGCTTTCGGTCTCGTCGATGAGCTTGCGCACTTCGATGACGGCCTTGCGCGGCACGATGATGCCCGGCATGCCGGCCGCGCCCGTGGGCAGCGGCAGTTCGACGCGCGCGAGACGGTGCCCGTCGGTGGCCACGGCGCGCAGCACCGCAAGGCCTTCGCTTTTGGCGGCGTGCAGATAGATGCCGTTCAGGTAATAGCGGGTTTCTTCGGTCGAAATCGCAAAGCGGGTGCGATCGATGAGGCTGCGCAAGTCCGCCGCGGCGAGCTTGAAGGTATGGCTGAGATCGCCGCCCGTGAGCGCGGGGAAATCTTCCACCGGCAGGCACGCGAGATTAAAGCGCGAGCGGCCCGCCGAGAGCGCGATCTGGCCGCCGTCGCCGGTCGATGAGATTTCGATCTGCGCGCCTTCGGGCAGTTTGCGCACGATGTCGTACAGGGTATGCGCGGGCGCGGTGGTGGCGCCGGGGCGCGGAATTTCCGCCGCGGTGGATTCGACGATCTCGATATCCATATCCGTCGCGTTCAAGGAGAGCTGGCCGTTGGCCGCGTCGATCCTGACGTTGGAGAGGATGGGGATCGTGTTGCGGCGTTCGACGACGCTTTGCACGTGACCCAGCGACTTCAAGAGAGCCGCGCGCTCGATAATGAGTTTCATGTTCGTAAAATCGTTCTCTTTTTGAAGTCCGGACCGCCCGGAATCCCCGGCCCCGCTAAATGCAGGGCCGCCATATTAGACATACAAGGTAAGGTGATGCGACGGCTTTTCGGGGCGTCCGGCCGGGCTGAATAAGGCCGAACGTTACCCCGGCAAAAGGCGGGGGGCATTTCCGTCGCGCGCGGGTCCGTCCGACGGCCGAATGCGCTGATTAATGGATCCCGGATGGCGCCGCGCGAAGGGCGCGGCTTGTCCGGGATGACATTAGCTTTCCAGCATCCGGGTTAGGAGTTCGACGTCCTCGGCGAAGGCGGTGTCGGCCTTCACCAGTTCCTCGATCTTGCGCACCGCGTGGATGACGGTGGTGTGGTCGCGGCCGCCGAAGGCCCGGCCGATTTCCGGCAGCGACCGGGAGGTGAGCTGCTTGGAAAGATACATCGCCACCTGACGGGGACGGGCGACGGCGCGCGAACGGCGGGCCGAGCTCATATCCGAGACGCGGATCTTGAAATGTTCGGCCACGCGCTTCTGGATTTCTTCCATGGTCAGGCGCCGGTCGTGGGCGCGCAGCAGATCCTGGAGAAGTTCCTGGGTGGTTTCGAGCGAGAGGGAGCCGCCGACGAGCTGCGCATGGGCGACAAGACGGGTCAGGGCACCTTCGAGTTCGCGCACGTTCGAGGTGATCTTATGGGCGAGGAATTCCTTCACCTTCTGAGGCACCACGACACCGAGCTGCTCGGCTTTGGCGTCGAGAATGCCAAGGCGCAGCTCGAAGGTGGTGGGATGCAGATCGGCCACAAGGCCCGAGGCCAGGCGCGAGCGCAGCCGGTCGCCGATTTCCTCGAGGCTCGAGGGCGACTTATCGGCCGAAAGCACGATCTGCCGGCCCTGATCCACAAGCGCGTTGAAGGTGTGGAAGAATTCTTCCTGCGTGGCGTCCTTGCCGGCGATGAACTGGACGTCGTCGATCATGAGCACATCGACCGAACGGAACTGTTCCTTGAAGGAGACCGTGTCCTGATTCCGTAACGCGCGCACGAAGCTGTACATAAATTTTTCGGCCGAGAGATAGATCACCCGGCGGTGCGGCGTGCGCTGGCGGATTTCCCAGGCGATCGCATGCATGAGGTGCGTCTTGCCAAGGCCAACGCCGCCGTAAAGGAATAGCGGGTTGAAACTGACCTGGTCGGATTCGGCCACGCGCTTGGCGGCGGCGTAGGCGAATTCGTTCGGCTTGCCGACGACGAAGTTATCGAAGCTATAGCGGGCATCAAGCGGCGCGGAGAGATCCGGGCCAAGCGGCTGCGCGCCTGCGTCGGCTTGCGGCCGGGCGGCGGCGCGGGCGAAGTTTCCCTGCGAGCGGGTGCTGGTCACGGCGGCCGAGGCCGGCCCCGTGGCCGCGCCGAAGGCCGCGGTCGGACGGGAAGACTCGGCGCGGGACGCTTCGGTCCTGGACGCTTCGGCTTTCGATGCGTCGAGTTTGCCGGCATCGACTTTCAGCGTGATTTTGCGCACGACCGGATTTTCGCCGTTCCACAGCGCGCGAATCCGCTCGGCATAATGAGTTGTGATCCAATCGCGCATGAAGCGCGTAGGTACGGAGAGTTCAACTTCACCGTCGCGCAACGCTGTCGCGACGATAGGGCTCATCCAGCTTTTGAAGGCAGAGTCCCCGAATTCTTGTTTGAGACGCGTTTTAACGCGATCCCATTCAGCCTGATCGATGGCTGCTTCATTCCCACGTTTCACGCGACGTGATCCCCTCGATATTTAAATGGGAGGCAATTCGGATGTGATCGGCGGGATGCCAACGCCCCGCTCCGCCGTCTGTCGAATTGTCGCCTAAAAACCCGTACCCCGTAGCTCGTCTAACCTAAACGCATCACGACATGCCTGGTTGCCACATCGTGATAGTTTCCCCCCGCACATCTTACCGCTCGCGAATCACTCAAACGAATCACTCAAACGAATCTCGGGCACCGATACTGCAACAGCATTGGTTCTCAAGAGCTGAACAAAACTGAACCAGCTCCTGCTTGAAACGCGCTTCGTGTTCCTGATTTTTTTTGAGACGTCGCTGCCGTTCGTGGACGCTTGAACGAATCTCGCGACGTCCGATGTCGTCACTCTAATTGGCAGCGCGTCCGAGACAAGCGCAAAGATGCGCTTGACAGAAATTGCCCGGAATTGCGCGGTGCGTTGCGATGTAAAATGACCTTCGTTGCGCAAGGTCATTGATTCGCAACAGTTTGAACTCGCCGCGCTGTCGGCGTGACTCGGAGACTCGGAAATTTTTCGCCGGAGAAAATTCGGAAATAAAAAAATGCGCGTCTTTCGCGACGCGCATTTTTTATCTGAATTTTTTTCGCGGACTGTTTAGGCGGCGAGCTTCTTGATGCGCGCGGACAGACGCGAGAGTTTGCGCGAGGCCGTCTTCTTGTGGATGACGCCCTTGCCGGCGCCGCGCATCAGTTCCGGCATGACCTTCTTGAGCGCGGCGAGCGCTGCGGTCTTGTCGCCAGCCGAGATCGCCGTTTCGACGGCTTTCACGAAGGTGCGGATACGCGCGACGCGTGAGTGATTCACGTCTGCGGCCCGCGCGTTGCGGCGGATGCGGACTTTTGCGGATTTGTGCTGAGCCATAGAGATCTTACTCTGAATTCGTCTGTGGAAAACTTTGAGTGCGGGCTTATAGGGGAAGCCTACCCCCCACGTCAACGGTAGCTGACGCGGGCGCGCCGACCCCGGCCGATTCCCGGTTTAGGGGGCCCCGGACGTTCGCGCGGCCGTCAGGTCTGACAGCCGGCACAATAGAATGTCGACCGCCCCGCTTGTGTGATTCGCCGGACGACACCCTTTCCCTTGTTGGCCGCAGCCTTAGGGCTAGATCCCTTACGACCAAGTGGCGCCTTACCGGCTTTGGCGACTTTTTGTGATTCTAAACAAGCACATGATTCGCCCTCGCGGCCGTAAACCTTCCACGCGTGCTGAAAATACCCCAGCTCGCCCGAGGGCTGCACATGGTCGCGCAACGACGAGCCCCCCGCGGCAATGGCGGCGCTTAGCACCGCCTTGATAGCGGGCACGAGCTTCTCGGCCCGCGCGCCGGCGATGGTTCCGGCTTTGCGCAGCGGCGAGATTCCCGCCCGGTATAAACTTTCGCAGGCATAGATGTTGCCGACTCCGACGACGATTCGCTGGTCGAGCAGGGCAACCTTGATCGAGGTCTTGCGGCCCTTCAGCGCCGCCGAAAGTACCGCGGGCGTGAACGCGGGCGTGAGCGGATCGGGCCCAAGATGGCGGAAGAGCTTGTGGCCTTCGAGTCCCTCGCGCGGGGCGAGCGTCATGAGGCCGAAGCGGCGCGGATCGTTGAAGCGAATCTCGACGCCCAGATCGGTTGTGAAAATCACATGGTCATGGGCGGCCGGCGGGGCGCCGCTGCTGTCGACCACCATGCGGCCGGACATGCCGAGGTGGACAATGAGGACGTTGCCGTCGTCGAGGTCGAGCAGCATGTATTTCGCGCGGCGGCGAATCTTCTCGACCTTGCGGCCCGTGAGCGATTCGGCAAAGCGCGGCGGAAAAGGAATGCGCAGGTCCTTGCGCCGCACGAGCACGCGCGCGAGGCGCCGGCCTTCAAGAACGCCGGCCAGGCCGCGGCATACGGTTTCGACTTCTGGCAGCTCAGGCACGGCGGACTCCCCTCCCAATCCTTCAACGTTTCAAGGCGCTTGGTAGTCTTTATAGCAGCATTGTTCTATGGTCCGCCCATGAACGAGCCATCCTCAAACGAGCCCTCCTTGGAAGAACCGACGACGCACTTCGGCTTCCAAACCGTGGGCGAGACCGAAAAGGCCCATCTGGTGCGCGGGGTGTTCGACTCCGTCGCGTCCAAATACGACCTTATGAACGACCTGATGAGCGCGGGCGTTCATCGCCTGTGGAAGACCGCCATGGTCGACGGACTTGCGCCGCGCGCGGGCGAATCCTTCATCGATGTGGCCGGAGGCACCGGCGATATCGCGAGCCGAATCCTGGACCGTGTGGGCGAAGGCGCAGGACCCGTAACGGTGTGTGACATCAATCACGAGATGATCAGCGTGGGCCGTGATCGCGCCATCGACGGCGGACGCCTCGAAGCCATCCGCTGGGTGTGCGGCGACGCCGAGACGCTGCCGTTCCCGGATATGAGCTTTGACGCCTATACCATCGCCTTCGGCCTGCGCAACGTCACGCATATCGACAAGGCCCTGGCCGAAGCGCGCCGCGTGCTGAAGCCGGGCGGACGATTCCTATGCTTGGAATTCAGCCGCGTGGTGGTGCCGCTGCTCGATAAAATCTATGACGCCTATTCGTTCAGCGTGCTGCCGGCCCTCGGCAGCTTGGTGACGGGCGACCCGGCGGCGTACCGCTATCTGGCCGAGAGCATCCGCAAGTTCCCCTCGCAGAACGAACTGCTGGCGCGCATGACCGGCGCCGGTCTGCGGCAATGCAAAATGCGCAACCTTTCGGGCGGCATCGCCGCGTTACATACCGGCTGGCGCGTATAGTGCTGAGAGATCTTCGCAACTTCGCGCGCCTTTGGGTGATCGGCCGCACAGTGGCGCGGTACGATGCACTGTTCCTGCTGCGCATCCATCCGGCGGGCGCGTTTATCGCGCGGGTGAGCGGGCTTTTATGGCCGCCGCGCAAGGATGCGCGCGGCTTGAGGCCGGGCCACCGGCTGGCGCGCGCGCTGGCCGAACTTGGGCCTACCTTCATCAAATTCGGCCAGGCGCTGTCCACGCGCGCCGATCTGCTGGGCGAGCAGGAGGCGGCCGATCTTTCCCAATTGCAGGACCGCCTGCCGCCGTTCCCGTTCGAACAGTCCAAGGCGACGGTCGAGGAAGACTTCGGCTGCCCGCTCGAGTCGCTCTATGCGAGTTTCGATCCTGTGCCCGTGGCCGCCGCGTCGATCGCGCAGGTGCATTTCGCCGTCACCAGCGACGGCGCGCATGTTGCGGTGAAGGTGCTGCGGCCTGGGATCAAGGCCGCGATCGTACGCGATATCGAGCTCATGTTGTGGATGGCCGAGAAGGCCGCGCGGTATGCGCCCAAGCTGCGGCGCCTGAAGCCGCTTGAGGTCGTGCAGACGTTTGCCGAGAGCGTAACCCTTGAGATGGATCTGCGCTTCGAGGCCGCCGCGGCGCAAGAGCTTGGCGAAGATTTCGCCGGCAGCCCTGTCTTCCAGACACCGTCCATCGATTGGCAGCGCACGTCCGAACGCATCCTGACTATGGAGCGCGTGTCGGGCACGCGTGTTGACGACCGCGCGGCGGTGATCGCCGCGGGCATCGATCCCGTGCTGGTGGTGCGCAACGCCGCCGAGATTTTCTTCCACATGGTGTTCGACCACGGCTTCTTCCACGCCGATATGCATCCTGGAAACTTGTTCGTGAAGCCCGACGGCGCCATCGTCGCCATGGATTTCGGCATCATGGGCCGGGTTGACGGCGAGACGCAGAAAAACCTGGGCGAGATGCTGCTCGGCTTTCTGACGCGCGATTACCGGCGCGTGGCCGATGTGCATATCCGCGCCGGATTCGTGCCGTCGGAAAAGGGCGTCGATATGTTTGCCCAGGCGTGCCGTTCCATCGCCGAGCCGATCCTTGGCAAGCCCATCGCCGAGATTTCCATCGCCAAACTTCTCGGCCAGCTGTTCCGCGTGACCGAGACGTTCGAGATGCAGGTGCAACCACAGCTTCTGCTGCTGCAAAAAAGCATGCTGCTGGCCGAGGGCGTCGGGCGCAACCTCGCGCCCGAGGTCAATATGTGGGAGATGAGCCGCCCGCTGATCGAAGGTTGGATGCGCGCGCGCCTGGGCCCTGAGGGACGCGCGGTCGATGCGGTCGCGGACGCCATCAGCACGCTGCGCACCCTGCCGCGCGTGATGGCGCGAATCGAGGCGATCACCGCCGATATGGAAAAAGGCGGCCTGCGCCTGCATCCGGACAGCGCGCGGGCGATCATGGGCGATGCGGCCGAGCGGCGGAGCACCCATCGCTGGCTGATCTGGGCGCCGTGGGTGCTGGTGGCCGCCTTAGGAGCGGCGCTGATCCTGAATTAGGAAGGCGATATGGCCGACGTTCTGACCATTTACGGCGATTCTATTTCCGGCAATTGCCACAAGGTGCGCTTCGTCGCCGAGCTGATGAAAATTCCGTACCGCTGGATCGAGACCAGCGTGCTCAAGAAGGAAACCCGGACGCCGGAATTCCTTGCGCTCAACCCGGCGGGCCAGGTGCCGATCGTGACGTTGCCCGATGGCCGCGTCCTCGCCCAGTCCAACGCCATCATGCTTTATCTGGCCGAGGGATCCGATCTCATCCCGCAGGACGCCTACGCGCGCGCGCAAGTGGTGCAATGGTTGTTCTGGGAGCAATACAGCCATGAGACCGTGATTGCGGTGCGGCGCTTCCATAAACACTATCTTCAGAAGGCCGATGCGGACATCGATCCGACGCTGCTGCCGCGCGGCGAGAAGGTGCTGGGACTGATGAACGATCATCTGGCGCAGCGGCGCTATTTCGTGGGCGAGCGCCTGTCGCTGGCCGATATCGCGCTTGTCGCCTATACCCGCTTTGGCCATGAGGCGGGGTTCGATCTTGCGAAATGGCCACATGTGCAGACCTGGGTGCAGCGGATCGAGGCTAACCTCGGGCTTTAATCTGAGATAAGCTCGCGGCTAGTGCCCGATTTCCGAAGTTCGCCAGTTCGAGTAGGAATATGCGATGCGAACTTCGGAAATCATCCGGGCACTAGCTTTCAAATGTGCTTGGTGCCGCTTTCAATTTGAAGTTCCTGCTCGATCGACGCGGCCACTGAGGACAGGAACTTCAAATCGGCGGCACCATGAATACGATTATCCGTGACATCACCGCGGGACCAAAGCCGTTGCTGGAAAACAAACGCATACTTCTGATTGTCGCGGGAGGCATCGCCGCCGTGAAGGTGCCCGACCTGATCCGGCGCCTGCGCGAGCGCGGCGCATCGGTGCGCTGCATCCTGACACGCGGCGGGGCGAATTTTGTCACGCCCCTGACGCTGGCCTCGCTGTCGGGCGAGAAGTGCTACGAGGCGTTATTCTCGCTGACCGATGAGGCCGAGATGGGCCACATCCGCCTGTCGCGGGAGGCCGACATTATCCTCGTCGCGCCCGCCACCGCCGATATCATGGCCAAGATGACCGCAGGCCTCGCGGACGATCTGGCCACGACCGCGCTGCTGGCCACCGACAAGCCGGTGATGGTCGCCCCCTCGATGAACGTGATGATGTGGACCCATCCGGCGACACAGGCGAACTTGCAGGTTCTGCAGTCGCGCGATGTGCGCATCGTCGGCCCCGGCGCGGGCGATCTGGCCTGCGGGGAAGTGGGCGATGGGCGCATGGCCGAAGTGCCCGAGATTATCGCCGCGCTCGCGCGCTTCTTCGCCAAGGCCTCGAGCCGCGGGCCGCTGTCGGGCTTCAAGGCGCTGGTGACAAGCGGGCCGACGCACGAACCCATCGACCCGGTGCGCTATATCGCCAACCGGTCCTCGGGCAAACAAGGCCACGCCATCGCCGCCGCGCTGAATGAAATGGGCGCGGCCGTGACTCTGGTGTCTGGCCCCACGCAAGAGCTCGAGCCCGACGGCGTAACGGTCGTACATGTTGAGACGGCTGCGCAAATGCTCAAAGCCTGTCAGAACGCACTGCCCGCCGACATCGCGGTGTGCGCGGCGGCCGTCGCCGATTGGAGCGTCGAAGAAGCCGGACAGAAACTCAAAAAAGGCGGCGCGGCGCCGGCGCTGAAGCTTGCGCCCAATCCGGACATTCTTGGGATTCTTTCCGCGCCCACGAAAACGCGCCCGGCCCTTGTGGTCGGCTTTGCTGCCGAGACCGAAAACGTGCTGGAAAACGCCAAGCTGAAGCGCGCGGCCAAGAACTGCGATTGGATCGTGGCCAATGATGTGTCGGCGCGCGCGGGCACTTTCGGCGGCGACAACAACACCGTCCATCTCGTGACGGCCGAGGGTGTCGAGGCCTGGCCGACCTTAAAAAAACGCGCGGTGGCCGAACGTCTGGCCGAGCGCATCGCAAAATTCGTCGAACGAAATTTATAGGAATAGAAATTGGCCATCGTTGTCTCCGTTTCCATCAAGCGTCTCGAACATGCGTCGGACCTTCCCCTTCCCGCCTATCAAACCAGTCAGTCCGCCGGCATGGATCTGTGCGCGGCGATCAGCGCCGATGTGGTGATTGAACCGGGCGCTTACACCATGGTGCCGACGGGATTTGCCATCGCGCTGCCGTCGGGATTTGAAGCGCAGGTGCGTCCGCGTTCGGGCTTAGCTGCCAAGAACGGCGTGACCGTGCTGAACACGCCCGGCACCATCGATGCCGATTATCGCGGCGAAATCAGCGTCATTCTGATCAACCACGGCAAGACGGCTTTCACCGTGACGCGCGGCATGCGCATCGCGCAGCTGGTGGTCGCGCCCGTCCGCACCGTGATGCTCGAGGAAAAAGAAAGCCTCGATGACACCGCGCGCGGCGCCGGTGGCTTCGGTTCAACGGGCCGTCACTAGCTCTTGAGAAATGGATTTTTCGGAAGACCAGATCCACCGCTACGCCCGCCACATCCTGCTCAGGGAAGTCGGCGGCGTGGGGCAGGAGAAACTTCTGAACGCGAAGGTACTGTTGGTCGGCGCGGGCGGATTGGGCTCGCCGCTTCTGCTTTATCTGGCCGCCGCAGGCGTCGGCACCATCGGTGTCATCGACGATGATACGGTCGAGCTTTCAAACCTGCAGCGCCAAGTGGCCCATACCACCGACCGCATCGGTATGCCCAAGGTGCAAAGCGCGGGCCGCGCGGCGACCTCCATCAATCCCGAAGTGCGCGTGGTGGAATATAAGACGCGCCTCGATGGGGCGAACGTGGCGGGCCTCTTCAAGGACTTCGATGTCATCGCCGACGGCAGCGACAATTTCCCGACGCGCTTTCTGGTGAACGACGCCTGCTTCTTCGCAAAAAAGACCCTGGTGTCCGCGGCCGTGCTGCGCTTCGACGGACAGCTGGCGACCTTCAAGCCCCATGCGGGCGGGCCCTGCTATCGCTGCCTTTACCCCGAAGCGCCGCCGCCGGGCGAAGTGCCGAGCTGCGATCAGGCGGGAATCCTGGGCGCCGTAGCGGGCGTACTGGGCACCCTGCAGGCCACCGAAGTGCTGAAAGAGATCTTGGGCATCGGCGAGACCATGGCCGGGCGCTTGCTGATCTATGACGCGCTGTCGACAGCCTTCC
>CANJEU010000003.1 GCA_947473445.1 Fidelibacterota bacterium
GCCAGCGAAGAAACGTTTGTTGGCCGGAATATCGTCGGTGTTCTCGCCAAGGAGGCTGCCGAGTTTAAGCCGGCCGGCTAGCACAAGGCGGTCGTCACGCATCACCGGCAAGTATCCATTCACCTCGGTTTCGAGATGAACAAATGTCGTCGTACCGACATAACGGCCCACGTAGGGAATGACATTCACGCGCAGGCGCCACCCGCGTGTCATCTCGATCAAGATACGTTCGTCGACGGCGCGCGTGACGCCCAGCGGGAGTCCGGCGAGATAGGAATTCCGCTTCAATCCATCTTCCGTCAGAGCCGCAAACTCGAACGTCGTGCCCGCACCAACACGCCACAGTTCGTTCAACGCGCGTTCGACCCCGGCGCTGACCGTGCCGCTATATTCTTTGAATGCGTCGGTATCTTCGTGATGCGCAGTGGCGCCGAATTTCAGTTTATTGCGGCGGTCGAGGAAGCCAGGCTTCTCAAGCGACGCCTCGGCCGTCTGGTCGATCTTGTTGCCGTCGAGGTTGGCTTCGAAGCGCTCGCCATTGCCAAAGAGATTGCGGTGATGCCAATAGGCCGAGGCCCCGAGACCTTTGTCACGCGCGTAGGTGAGACCGGTGCCGACCGAGCGATGCGGCCCTTCGGTGACGATGATGTTCACATCAAGGGGCGATCCGTTTTCGGGAATACTTGTGGCGGCAGGTTCGACGCGTACGGAGGTGAACAGCGAAGCAAAGATGAGGTCTTCGCGGAATTCGTCGAGCGCATCTACGCTGAAGATCTCGCCCTGCGGCCACGGCACGAGACGCTGCATATGCGACTCGTTGACCTTCGCGAGGCCTTCGAAATGGGTGGCGCCAAAAAAGGCCTGGCGCCCAAGGGTTACGGGAAGATTGACCGCGATGGTGCGCGTGGTGTGATCGACATCCATCTGCCGGTCGCCGCGCGCGGCGAAGGGAAAACCCTTTGCGCGAAACCGGTCGAGCGCAGTGTCCTCGGCGAGGATGACATCCGCGGCGCGCGCGGGACGACCAACAATTTCTTTCAGCGGCTCTTCGTAATCCTCAGGCTTGATGAGAGCGACGGTGGCCGGCTCTTCGCGCGCCAGGTCGAACACCACCGATGTCACGGCGTAGCGTTCGCCCGCATCGACAGTCACCGTCACCGCGACGCGGCCGTTCTCGTCCTTCGTGGATGTGACGACGGTGGCGTTGTAATACCCCTCGGACTCAAGCGCGGCGCGGAAGCGCCGCTCATCGCGCACGATGCGCTGCCCGAGCGCCGCGAGCGTCATGGGGGGGCTGCTGCGCAACCGGATCAACTGCGAGGATTCTTCGAGCAGGGACTCCACCCCGCCGCCCGGCGCGCCTTCGATCTTCACGGTATAGGTGATTGGCCCTTCGGCGGGTGCGATCTGGTTTTCCTGCTGGACGGCTTCCGCGGCTTTCGCCGGGGCCTCGGCGGGCGTTTCAGCGGGCGGGGGTGCTTCGGCGGCAATGGCGCGGCTAACTTGTACGCCGCTGGCCATCAGTACACCGGCCAAGGGCAATACCGTCCAGAGTGCACGTGATCGCGGTGGCTTGCTTACAGGATTCATCAGCGAGAACGCACAAGGCCCGCGTGGCGCCACAAGGCCCCGCCGGAATCCAAACGGATTGCAGGGGTCGCAGCTGGGTGAGAAAGGTGGTTTTTCTGACAGAACGCCTGGGGCACGGCAATGACACGGGCTGAAGAAGATATTTTTACACCTGTTACTAGAGCGCCCAAGCCCTTAGCTTCGGCGGCCGACCTTTCCGACACAAGTGAACGCAATTATGCCCCGCAGTGAAGCCCTTTGGACCATCGCCCCTGGCGAGATGGAACTCCGCCCGGTCGACCTTGCATCGCCTTCGGCGGGGGAAGTGACCGTGCGCGCGCTGTATTCGGGCATTAGCCGGGGGACGGAGCGGCTTGTTTTGCAGGGCAAGGTGCCCGCGAGCGAGTATGAGCGCATGCGCTGCCCGCTGCAGGAGGGCGCATTCCCCTTCCCCGTGAAATACGGTTACGCCCTGGTCGGTACCGTCGAAGACGGAGCTCCTGACCTCGCGGGCCGCACCGTGTTCGTGCTCCACCCGCACCAAGGTTTGGCTAACGTGCCGGTCTCTTTTGTCCAGCCGTTACCCGATGGACTACCGGCCAAGCGCGCCTGTCTCGCGGCGAATATGGAAACCGCACTGAATATCACCTGGGATGCGCAGCTTGCCGCAGGGCAGAATATTCTGATCATCGGCGCCGGCGTGCTCGGCCTTTTGACGGCCGCTCTGGCTGCGAATATACCCAAAGCGAAGGTTACACTGGTCGATGTACTGGAGAGCCGGTCCGTGATCGCGGGAAAAATGGGCGCGGTCTTCACATTGCCCGCCCATGCCCCTAGTGGCCAGGACGTTGTCATCCACACCAGCGCATCGGACGCGGGCCTCGCGCTCGCGCTCGACAGCGCCCGCTTCGAGGGCAAGGTGGTGGAAGCGAGCTGGTTTGGCGAGCGTAAGGTGGCCGTGCCGCTGGGCGGGGCTTTTCACTCGCAACGCTTGCAGTTGATCTCGTCCCAGGTGGGCTCGGTCGCACCCAACCATCGGGACACTTGGACGCATGGCCAGCGCATGGCCCGTGCGCTTGAGCTTCTGCGGGATGAAAAATTCGATGCCCTCATCACCCATGAGATTGCTTTCGCGGACGCGCCAAGGCGGTTGCCCGCCGTGCTCGGCGGTGATAGCTCAGACCTCATGACCGTTCTCCGCTATTAAAGGATAACCGATGTATTTCGTCGAAGTTCGCGACCATGTGATGATCGCCCACAGCATTCCGGGCAAAGTCTTCGGCCCGGCGCAGAAACTGCACGGCGCGACCTATGTGATCGATGTGTGCTTTATGCGCCCGGAACTCGACGAATATGACATCGTGGTGGACATCGGCCTTGCCACCGATGTCGTGAAAGAAACCCTGTCGTCGATCAATTATCGCAATCTCGATGAACATCCCGACTTCACGAGCGCCCGTTCGACCACCGAAGCCGTGGCGCGCTGGATTTTCGAGCGTGTACAGGAGGCCATCACCGGCGGCCGCCTGGGCCCATCGGCCGCCGGCCTCACGCGCCTCAAAATCACGCTGAACGAATCCCACGCCGCACGCGCGGGCTATGAAGCGGACCTCGTCCGTGCCTGACGTCTGGTTCGCCATCCCCGGCGATCCAGAGACCCTGACAGGCGGCTATGTTTATGCACGCCGCCTGAAGGATGCCTTGCCCGCGGCCGGATGGACGCCGCGCCTGCTTGCGTGGCCCGGCTCCTTTCCAAAGCCCACCGATGATGACCTTGCGCGCGTCCGCGAAAGTCTTGAATCGCTGCCGCCCGGCGCGACCGTGCTGATCGACGGGCTGGCGTATGGCGCGTTGCCGCCCGCGCTGCTCGACGGCGTGGATTTGCGCATCGTCGCGCTGGTGCATCATCCCCTTGCCCACGAGAGCGGGATATCGCCGGGCGACGCGCAACGTTTCGAAGCGAGCGAACGGGCCGCCCTTGCAAAAGCGGCGCGCGTGATCACGACCAGTGAAATGACCGCGCGCACTTTGAAGGATCATTTCGGCGTACCGACTGAGCGCCTTTACGTGGCTTTGCCGGGCACCGAACGCACGGTGCGGAGCCGAGGCGCCGGTGAAGTGCCGTTGCTTCTGACGGTGGGCACGCTGACCCATCGCAAGGGTCATGATGTTTTGATCGCGGCGCTGGCGCAGATCACAGACCTGCCGTGGACGAGCCAGATCGTCGGCAGCAAGAATCGCGATCTTGTCACCACCGCCGCGCTACGGACGTTGATCGAGGAGCACAACCTTGGGCGCCGGATAAGTTTGGCTGGAGAAATGAGCGCCGAGGCGTTGCGCGAGGTCTACCACAGCGCCAGTCTGTTCGCGCTGGCGTCACGGTATGAAGGCTACGGCATGGTGTTTGCCGAAGCGCTGGCCCATGGACTTCCCATCGTCGCCTGCGCGGCCGGGGCTGTCGTCGACACGGTTCCTTCGGACGCGGGGATTCTGGTGGCGCCTGATGATCCGGTGGCCTTCGGGCAGGCGTTGCGCCGGTTGCTGACCGATCATGTCTTGCGCTTGAAACTCGCGGGCGCAGCCTGGCGGCATGGACAAGGGTTGCCGCAATGGAACGATACCGCGAACGCCGTCGCCCGCGCTCTGGCGGCCGCGGCATGAGCGGCTTTTCACCCGAATGGCTGGCACTGCGCGAGCCGGCCGATCTAGCGGCCCGCAATCGACAGGTGCTGACGGCGTGCGCCCGGGCATTCGAGAACCAGGATACGATCAGGATCTGCGACATCGGCGCGGGCACCGGCGCGTCGGTACGGGCCTTGACCGAGCTTCTTCCACGCCGGCAATTCTGGACGCTGGTCGACAGCGACGAAAAGAACTTGGCCGCCGCCTTCGCGCAACTGGCCCAGTGGGGCACCGACATCAAAGCCTATGACGGCGGCTTGATGATGCGCAAAGGCGACCACGAACTCTATGTACGCAGCCATGTGTGTGACCTTGCGGCGACGCCGGCCTGCTGGCCGAAGAACACGGATCTCGTTACGGCCTCGGCGTTGTTCGATCTGACATCGGCCCGCTGGCTCGATACATTTGTGACGCTCTTGTCGGCGCAGAAAGTCGCGCTGCTCAGTATGCTGACCTTTGATGGCGTGATCAGCGCCGATCCCGACCATCCGCAGGATGGTCCGATTGCGCAGGCTTTTCGCACCCACCAACAAGGCGACAAAGGTTTCGGGCCAGCCGCCGGACCGCATGCCGCCAACGTGCTGGAAGCAAGTCTTGAACGGGTCGGGTACGAACTCGAGATCGGCGAGAGCCCATGGACCATCGACCGCAGCGCTTCAGCGCTGCTCTACGCAACACTGGCGGGAATTGCACAAGCGGCGCAGGAAACTCAAACCCTGCCGCCCGAAGATATCGAGCATTGGCTGCGTTCGAGCGTTATCAATACGAAGCTGCTGACGATTGGTCACCGCGACGTCTTCGCGCGGCCGAGCCAGACATAATCTACGGCAGCATGCGCCGAAGGGTTTCATCCTTGCGGATGAAATGGTGGAATAGCGCCGCGCCGGCGTGCCCGGCTATCATCAGACAGAGCACCACGCCCATACGCCAATGAATGCCGAGCAGAAGCTCGGAGAGTTCGCGGTCCGGCCCGACCAGGGGCGGCAGTTCGAACAGACCAAACACCATGATGCGCGCGGGGAACGCCGAGGTGCCCGCCCAACCAAGCAACGGCATCGCGAACAGGAAGACGTAGAGCAGACAGTGCATATATGTGGCCGCCTTCTCCTGCCACTTGGGCAGGCCGGCCACCGGCGGCGGCGGCGGAGAATATAGGCGCCACAGGAGGCGCATCCCGACGAGCGCAAGGATAAGCGCGCCCGTAGAGCGATGAAGATCGTAGAGTTCGTTCTGCCGCGGACCGGACTCGACGCTGTTCATTGCAAAGCCAAGGACAATGGCGGCAATGACCGCGACCGCGGTCAGCCAGTGGAAGAGTTTCGCGATCCCATTGTAGCCGGTGACTTTCACGAGTGGTCGCCTTCCCTAAAATGCGCAGTCGAATAGAACGTCACCGCCGGGCATATCGTAGCGCGATGTGTGCGGACGTGCTGCGTCCTTGAGGTCGCTAATGGCTCCGAAGCTGAGACCGACAGGCCCCGCGCCGATGATCATCGGCGCCAGCATCACATGCAACCTATCGAGCGCCTTTGCCTCAAGAAAACGCGACACCGTCCGGCCGCCGCCTTCAATAAGGATTCTTCTGAAGCCCGCCCCGCGCAGGGCGCCAACGATTTCCAAAGGATCAAATCCACCGGCTGTTACATTGAGCGGCAGGTGCTCGACACCCGCGACGCTTGGCGTCGTACCGGCGCCAATGACAATGCGGCGCACGCCGTCCTGTTCCAGGCACCGCGCCGATGCCGGCAGACGGCCTTTGGGGTCGATGATGACCCTTGCCGGCTGCGGGCCATCGACATGGCGCACAGTGAGTGCTGGGTTGTCGGCGATGGCCGTGCCCACCCCAACGACGACCGCGTCAACCAGAGCGCGCAGGCGATGAAGGTGCAAAATGGCCGCCGGCCCATTGATGTAATGGGAATGGCCGGTGGCCGTGGCAATGCGGCCGTCCAAAGATTGCCCCATTTGACCGATAACAAAGCATCCGTGTTTAGCGTTAGACCTGAGAAGCGGGCCGTAGACCCGCCAGAGCACATCTTCCGCGGGCATGAAGACGTCGTCGTAGGCGGGGCTAGGGGCACTTGCTGCGCCTTGGGCGGCATCCAAAAGGGCCGGCCATTGCGGAGCGTCCCTTTCCCAGTCCACAATGCCGGCGAGATTCATGAATTCTTCTTTTGCGTGAGGCGCGATTGCCGAACGAAGACATAAAGATTGGTCCTGGAGGCGGCGACTTGGCAAGCTGGTTTGGCGATGCTGGGCGTCTGGCCGTTCAGCGCGCCGTGCACGAGCTACGCGAAGGCCGCCCTGTCCGGCTTACCTCGGGGGACCGCGCGCTGATTGTTGCCGCCGCGGATATGCTGGGCGGCGCGCGCATTGCCGAGCTGAACTCAGCCTCGGGCGACGCTGTTGGCCTCATTCTTCCGGCGCCGCGCCTACGCCACCTTGGCATCATCATGCCGGGCGCCGCGCAGGTGACGCTCACTGATCTATCGGCGCATGACATCAATTCGATCCTGATGGCCGTGAAGCCGGACGTCCCGCTGCTTTCGCACCGGGCGGCCGATGCGCTGGAGGCCAGCGCGCTTGATCTCGTCAAACGGGCGTATCTTTTGCCGGCGGCCCTAGTGTTGCCAGCGACCGAAGGCGCCTCAGCCGAGATTCTCACGGTTGAAGCGCGCGCTGTGGACAGCTTCCATGATCTATCGGCGCGCGATCTCAGCATCGCGGTGCGCACGCGCGTTCCGCTGTCCGATGCCGAAAACGCCGAATTCGTCGTGTTCCGCGGCGGCGACGGCCTGCGCGATCAAATCGCGGTGGTGATCGGCCAACCCGATCCGAAGAAGCCTGTCCTTACGCGCCTGCATTCAGCCTGCTTGACCGGCGATCTGTTCGGCAGCTTGAAGTGCGACTGCGGCGATCAATTGCGTCTGGCCGTCAGCGAGATTGCCGAAGCGGGAAGCGGCGTGCTGCTGTACCTCGATCAGGAAGGGCGCGGCATCGGCCTCCTGAACAAAATGCGCGCCTATGGCCTGCAGGAACTTGGCCACGATACCGTCGATGCCGACGCGGTGCTTGGCTACGGTCCCGATGAGCGGCGCTATGGGATCGCGGGCGCCATGCTGGCATTACTCGGCTTCCACCAGATTACGTTGATGACGAATAATCCGGAGAAGATCAGCGCGCTTGAGGACTTCGGCGTGAATGTCGTTGGACATCAGCGCCTGATCGGCAGCGTCAATCCGCATAACCAGAATTATCTGAATACGAAGGCCGCGCGCGCCGGCCATTTGCTGGGCGAAATTGCCCGGCTCCGGAAGTAATCAGGTCCACTTCGCCGCGGCAAGCTCGTCGATAAGGCGGACGAGCGCTGCGGCGGCGTGATCGACCAGGGCTTTACCGATCTCGGCCGTCGCGAGATCAGGCCGGCCAATCCAGCCCCCTTGGGCAAGATCGCCGATCTTCCAGCCCCACGCGATTGGACCGCTTGGAAAAAGACTGGTCGCAGGTGACAGCGCATCGTTCGCCTTCATCTCTTTCTTCACAAGTTCGGGCGCGAGATGGAGAAGCACCGAGGTCTCCACCCAGCCGCCGTGCACATCGCGCACGAGCGGCGCGGGCTGCGCGAAGCCTTGCGGCAACCCGAAATCGAGCCAATGGGCGCTGGCGGCCAGCATGCCGTACTGCGTGCGGAGCTTCAGGGCGGCAATGGAGCCAAGCGCGATATTCCCGCCGTGACCATTGAACAGAACGACGCGCTTGAGACCCGCGCGCGCAAGACCTTCGCCCATGCTGACGATCGCCGCGACCATCTGTTCGGGTTCGCAACTGAGCGTGCCGGCATGATCGCCGTGTTCGGCCGATGCGCCGAGCCACAAGGTCGGAAGACAAACCGCGCGCGCGGTGATGCCGCCGGCGGCGCGCGCAAGAATTCCTTCGGCGATAAGGCCGTCCGTTCCAAGCGGCAGGTGCGGTCCATGAGTTTCCATGGCGGCAAGCGGAATCACCGCAACAGCGCCCTCGAGCGGAAGATCGGTCTGCGTGAGATGTGTATAGGACCCGAGCATGAATGCGCCGCTTACGGTTCGCTGAAGGACTTCAGAATATGCCCACGCATGGCGTCCATTTTCCAGGACGGACTTTGCGCGGCGGGGATGAGGCCGTCGGTCCAGCCGGTAAAGGACTCGAGCAGCGCCGGATCGCGGGCGAGGATATGGATGGGCACCTGATGACTCGCCGACGTGCCTGAGACAAGTGAAACGGGTTGATGGTCGCCGACAACGATCACAAGGGCGGGGGCCTTCACCTGCGTTTCGGCGTAGGAAAACACGGTCTTAATCGCGTAGGCGATGGCGAGTTCGTACTGTGCGCGCATCTTCGCCGGCGCCAGCCAATCCATATCGACATCCTCGCCATCGCGCGCAGTGGCAAAAATCTTCCCGTCGCCGACGTCTTCCCACGGCAGGAAATGGGGCCGCGGCGTCCAGGGCAAATGACTTGAGTTGAGCGCCATCTCGACCATGACAGGCTTGCGATCCGGCGCGGTCATTTCTCGCGTATGAAACGCGGACAGAACGTATTGGTCGGGCATTGTGATGTAGCCGAACGGCGGGCCCGCGTAGCCCAGATTGTTCGCGGTATAGATGGAATCGAATCCGAAGAAGGCGCCCTCGGGCCACGGTCGCGTGAAGAGCGGCATGACGGCGGCGGTGCGCCAGCCTGCCCGGCTGAAATCATGGATTAGCGTTTGATGGTCGCTGACGAAGAGTGTGTTGTAGCGCTGATGATCTTCGATCCAGAGGCCCGTGACGAAGGTTCCGTGCGCAAGCCAGCTCGCGCCGCCGAAGGTCGGCGAGACCAGCCAGGCGCTGCGCATATTATAACCGGCCGACCGCAGGGCCGCCTCGGACTCGCGCAACTGCGCCAGCGGTCCTTCGGCGTCGAACGCCGTGCGGCCATAAGCTTCCACGAAAATCAGCAACACATCGTGGCCTTTGAGACGTGTCAGCAGACGCTCGCCCGAGATCGCGCGAAAGGGATCTGTGGTGACATCGCGCTTGAACTGCTCGGCCGCGGCCAACGTGCGTTCAAGATTGACCACCTGATCTTTCGTAAACGTCGTCGCTTCATGAACTGCGTAGGCGCTGTAGGGCGTAAAACGCGCGCCGAGGGCCGCGGCGAGAAGCAAGCCGCCGATGACCAGCATCGCGTTGCGCCGCGCGGGGATCGCGCGTGCGACGCCGAAAAAGAGTGCGGCGACGATGAAGATCAAGATCACCGCGCCCGCGACAGCACCGACCATCAATTCCGCGCTGGTTTTACCGAGCGTCTCGACAGCAATGACGACCAGTGCCGGATCCACGATCGGATTAAAGGGGCGATTGAAACCGAGGAAGGTTGCGATATTGGCGATCTTGATGACGGTAAAAACCGTGAGCGCGAGCGCGAGCAGCCAACGGCCCAATAGCGCGAGCCGTCCCAGGGGAACGGCAAAGAGAAGAATCAGGATCGGCAGTTCGACGGGAAGAAAGAAGAAGGCGCGCGGGACGACGTTCTCAGGGTACGTCGGAAGCAAAAGCACAAAGTGAAGCAGGAGGATGGCAAGCAGCCCTGCGATCACACCGGGGGTTTCTTCCTTGGTTGAAAAGATGCGCCTCACAATGATACCTGCTTAAGACGCCGGTCTTCGCGGGCGAGCCACACGACATCGACTGCAAATGAATAAAGAAGAAGCGCGAGCGCAATGGCGGCGGCGGCAGAGCTCAGCGGCGGCGCGATCACCGGAGCAAGCAGCGCGGCAAGGGTGCTGCCTTGGATGACCGAGATCAATTTGCGCCGGAACGATGGGAAGAGTTGGCCGCGCAACGCGGGCCAGCACAAGCCGGCGATCTCATAGAGGTAGCGCAGCGCGCCGCCTATCAAGACCCAGGCTCCCGTCTTTCCGAGCGCGAAGACGATGACGCACAAGAGCAGGATCTGAAGGGCATCGACCTCCATATCGAAGCGGCCCCCAAAGGCAGAGACGAGTCTCTCGCGGCGCGCCGCGTAGCCATCGAGGCCATCGACCACCACGGCCGCGCCCGCCATGAGGCAGAAGCTCCAGGCGATCCAGGCCACGGGCCTCAATTCATGCAAGGTGACTTCGGCCGCGAGACCACCGAGCAGCGCCGTCGCCATGAGCCGGACAAGCGTGAGCGCGTTGGCCGTACCGAACTTCTCATAGGGGTGATAGGCCGCGATTTTGGCTACCGCGATGGAACCAACGACGAGATAGGGCACGAGCGCGCCGAGCACGAAGGTCTGATTGAAGGGAGAGACTCCGGCGATGGCGACCGCCAGCGCCGTGACACAAAGCCCGCCAGCCGCAATGAAAAGGCCCGCGCGCAGGGACAGCGGCGAGAGCGAGGTCGTTGGGGAGGTCATAAGGTCGGCGCCGGGGGGCTCGCGAGAGCCCGAAAACTGGAAAAGAGCATGTATTACAATACAGTCACCCATTCCCAGGATGAATGACTTAATTGCGGGGTCTATATTGACCCGTCTTTTCCATGGTGCCCCAATCCAAATGTCCGCTTCAAAGCTCACGCCCCCTAAATTCGGTGCTCTTACGCGTTCCAGGAGGGGCGTCATCATCGGCGGTATCGCCGGCCTTGCGGTCCTCGGCGGCGCGACCTGGTATTTTGTGGGCCGGGACAAGCCCCAGGATTCTTACATCACGCTGGAAGTGACGACGGGCGATGTCGAAGATACGGTAACAGCACTTGGTACCTTGCAGCCGCTGCAGTTCGTCGATGTCGGCACGCAGGTCTCGGGACAACTGCGCCGGATCCATGTGACTTACGGCGAGGAAGTCGAGCAAGGCCAGCTTCTGGCTGAACTCGATCCTACGATTTACGAGTCCCGCAAAGGCGCGACCGAAGCGCAGCTCGACAATTACAGAGCGCAGCTGGCCCAACGTCAGGCCGAACGCGCCCTTGCCGGGCAACAGTTCGAGCGTCAGAAAGAATTACTGGCCGCCAACGCCACCAGCCAGGACGCCTTCGACAGCGCCGAATCGCGTCTGAAGGTGGCAGCTGCGCAGATCTCGGCGCTGCAAGCGCAGATGAGACAGTCGGAATCGACCTTGAAAGGCGACACCGCCAATCTTTCCTACACCAAGATTTTCGCGCCCATGGCCGGCAAGGTGGTCAATCTGATCGCCAAGCAGGGTCAGACCCTGAACGCGAACCAGACCGCGCCCTTGATTCTGCGCATCGCCGATCTCGACACCATGACGGTCTATGCGCAGGTTTCGGAAGCCGACGTCCCCAAGCTGAAGATAGGCATGCGGGCCTACTTCACGACACTGGGCGTTTCGGACAAGCGCCGTTACGGCACACTGCGTCAGATTGTCCCGACGCCGGAAGTGGTGAACAACGTCGTGCTCTACAACTGCCTGTTCGACGTCGAAAATCCCGAAGGCGACCTCCTGCCGCAGATGAGCGCGCAGGTGTATTTCTTGATCGCCGAAGCGCGCAACGTGCCGATCATCTCGGTCTCGGCTCTACGACCCGTTGGCGGGAGCGCGCGCCAACGCGGCAACAGACCTGAAGGCGTCAGGCCTGAAGGCCCACGCCCCGAGGCGCGCGGACCTGTAACTGCGGAAAACGGCGCGGCGCCCGATGCGAACGGCGCGCCCCCGGCGGGACAGCGGCGGCGCCGTGGTCCGGGCGGACCCGATGGCGCGGGCGATCCTACGCGCACGCCGGCCGACGGATTGCGCTTTGTCGTGACGGTCTTGGAAGACGGCGAACGTACGGAACGCGAAGTTGTCGTAGGGGCGATGAACAGACTGGTCGCTGAGATCAGATCGGGCCTGAAACCCGGCGATGTGGTGGTGATGGAAGCGCCCGCCGGTGGCACGCGTCCGCCGCAAGGCCTAGGCGGCGGCTTGCTCGGCGGTCCCGGCGGCGGAGGCATGCGCTTCAGATGAACAAGCTGAGCAGCCCAGCATCGCCTTCGAAGGTTCCGTCATCGGACCAGCAGTGGCGCGGACAAGCGTCGAACGCCGACGCACAGCCGCTTATCGCGTTGAAGGACATTACAAAGACCTTTAGCCGCGGCGAAATGGCGATACAGGTGCTGCACGGCGTGTCGCTCAACATCTATCCGGGCGAGTTTGTCTCCATCATGGGCGCCTCGGGGTCGGGCAAGACGACCCTGATGAATATCCTTGGGTGTCTGGACCGGCCCACATCGGGCAGCTACAAAATTTCCGGCGAAGAAGTCTCGCATCTCGATGCCGATCAGCGCGCCCTGTTGAGACGCAGCGCCTTCGGTTTCATTTTTCAGCAGTACAATCTTCTGCCTTCGGCGACGGCGATTGAGAATGTGGAAGTGCCGGCGATCTATGCCGGCCTGACGCAAGCCGACCGAATCACGCGTGCACAGCAGCTTCTTCAGAAGCTCGGTCTTGGCGAACGCATGGACCATAAACCGAGCCAGCTGTCGGGCGGGCAGCAGCAGCGCGTTTCGGTCGCGCGGGCGCTGATGAACGGGGGCGCCGTAATCCTTGCCGATGAACCCACCGGCGCGCTCGACAGTAAGAGCGGCGCGGACGTGATGCAGATTCTGCGCGATCTGAACACATCGGGCCACACTGTCCTGATCATCACGCACGATGCGGAAGTGGCGCGCCAAACCAATCGCGTCATTGAGATCAAGGACGGTCTGATTGTCGCGGACTCGGGCCCTGTCGCGCCAACCTCGAAAACCCCGATCGAACCGCAAGGTTTTGGTCCGGTGTCGTCCTTCGCCACCGTGCCTGATCTGATCGAAGCGGGGAAAATGGCGGTGCGGTCGCTGCGCACGAATTGGATGCGCACGATGCTGACCCTGCTGGGGATCATTATCGGCGTTGCCTCGGTCGTCGCCCTGCTGGCCATCGGCAACGGCGCGAAACAACAGGTGCTAAATAGCATCTCGGCCATGGGGACCGACTTGCTGCTGATCCGCCCCGGCGCGCCAAATCAGCGGTTTGCGGGCGGCTCCCGCGCTTCGCTGGTGCCGGCCGACGCCGAAGCTATCGCCATGCTGCCGAACGTCGATGACGCCGTGCCGGAATATCCCGACGGCGTGACTGTTCGTTTCGGCAAGAACGACGCCCGTACGCAGGTGAACGGAACAACCGCCGCTTATACGTCGGTGCGGGATTGGGCAACGTCGTCGGGAAGTTTCTTCAGCCAGGAGGACGTTGAAAGCTACGCGCCCGTGGTGGTGCTGGGTCAGACGGTCGTGAACGCGTTATTCGTCAACGGCGAGGATCCGCTGGGCCAATATATTCTGATTGGCAATAATCCGTTCCAGGTCATCGGCGTGATGGCGGCCAAAGGCGCGAACAACTTCGGCCAGGATATGGACGATATGGTGTTCACGCCGATCACGACCGGCGCGCAACGTATTTTCGGCCAGCGCCATGCGCGCACCATCACGGTCGCGGTGCAGGACGTTGATAAAATAGACGCCACGCAAGAAACCGTGCGTCAGCTTCTGATCGCGCGCCACAAACAGGAGGACTTCCAAATCCGCAACATGGTCTCGATCCTTGAGACCGCGTCGGAGACGTCCAACACCTTGACGATCCTGCTGGGGTCGATCGCCGCCATCTCGTTGCTGGTCGGCGGCATCGGGGTGATGAACATCATGCTCGTGAGCGTGACCGAGCGCACGCGTGAGATCGGCATCCGCATGGCCACGGGCGCGCGTAAGCTGAATATCCTGCTGCAGTTCAATACCGAAGCTTTGGTTGTTTGTTCGATCGGCGGCTTGATCGGAATCGCGCTCGGGTTCGCGACCGCCTTCATCTTTTCGGCCTTCGATAAGCCCGTTGAATATTCCATCGGGCCGGTTGCGCTGGCCTTCTCGTGCGCTTTCCTGACGGGTCTTCTGTTCGGTTATCTGCCCGCGCGCAAAGCCGCGAGCCTTGATCCGGTTGTTGCTTTGGGCGCGGAGTAAACAAAGTGCGTTTCCCTTATCGCGCCGTATCGGCCGTTTCCCTTATTGCCCTCACGCTTTCGGCCTGCGCGGGCTATCCGCCGGCCAAGATCGATGTGCCTGTGGCCTTCGATGCCGCGCAAAGTTTTGACGCCGCGACGCCCGCCGCACCCGCGCCGGACAAGGCGTGGTGGGCGCGGTTCGGCAATGCTGAACTCACAGATCTGGTGGCGGCCGCGCGCGCGAACAATCACGATCTCAAGGCGACCGTTGCCCGTATCCTGCAGGCCGAGGTGCAAGCCTTCGCCGCACAAGGCGCGCTCCTGCCGTCGGTAGATGCGGGCTTTTCGGCGAGCCGCAATGAACGGCAAGGCCAAACGCTCGATAGCGACGGCAATGTGGTGGGCGCGACGAGCGTCTCCACCAGCTACGGCGCCAATCTTCGCGCGTCCTATCAGCTCGACATTTTCGGGCAACAGCGCAATTCAGTGGCCTCGGCGCGTCAGCGCTTCGAATCGAGCCTTTATGATGGGCTGACGGTTGAGATCACCTTGGTGTCGAACGTCATCACGACATATCTGCAGGTGTTGTCGGCGCGCGAACGGCTTGAACTGGCCGAGCGACGCCTCAAGAATGCCGAGACCATTCTGCAGCTTCTGGAGACCCAGCGCCGTGTGGGCGCCATCTCGGACCTGGAGCTTGCGCAACAGCGCAGCGCCATTGCCAGCCAACGCGCGAGCATTCCCGGATTGCGCTTGAGCGAACGTCAGTCTCTAAATGCACTTGCGGTGCTCGTGGGCCGAGCGCCTGAAGGATTCTCCGTGACCGGGCGTTCGCTGGCGGACGTGAGCCTGCCACAGGTGGGCGCGGGCATCCCGTCGGACCTGCTTGAGCGGCGG
This sequence comes from Fidelibacterota bacterium, assembly GCA_947473445.1. GTDB lineage: Bacteria > Pseudomonadota > Alphaproteobacteria > Rhodospirillales > Rhodospirillaceae > SHVO01. The sequence goes on from CANJEU010000003.1 coordinate 15,117, forward strand.
CCCGATCTGCGCGCGGCAGCGTCCGACCTCAAGGCGGCGAATTTTGACGTGGCGACCGCGAGGGCCGCGCGGCTTCCGAGTTTCGCCCTGACCGCGCAGGGCGGCTCGTCATCGAATTTGATCTCCGAGCTACTGAGTCCAGGAACATACTTCTGGAGCCTGGGGGGCTCAGCCGCGCAGACCTTGTTCGCGGGCGGGCGCCTCTACAACCAGGAGCGCGGCGCGAAGGCCAATTATCGCGCGGTGCTTGAGACTTATCATCAAACGGTCCTGAGCGCCTTGCGCGACACGGAAAACGCACTAACTGCAGTCAGCGAAAACAGCCGCCAGTATGTGCTGGCGCAGGAAGCCTACGAACAGGCGGAATACGCCTATAAGTTGGCCGAACTGCGCTATCGCGCCGGCGCCGAGCCATTCCAGACGATGCTGACCGCGCAGAACAGCGTTTTCCAAACACAAGAGTCGCTTGTGCAAAGCGGCCTGACGCGATTCACAGCGGTCATCGGCTTGACTCAGGCGCTCGGAGGCGGTTGGGATGGCGCAACGCCCGAACCTCCGCCGATGGCGTTGCTCGAGGCCCCTCTCGAATAAGGATACCGCCTGTGGCCCCTTCAAAAACCGCGCTGCCGTCCGCCAAGGAAGCCCTGCCCGGACGCAGCAGCGCAATTGCCGTACCCGAACTTCACTATGTGACGAAGAACCGGATGGTCGCACCCTTCCCCGCAGGCCTCGAGACCGCGATGTTCGGTCTTGGCTGCTTCTGGGGCGCCGAACGCCTGTTCTGGAAATTGCCCGGTGTCTATTCGACGCAAGTGGGTTACGCGGCCGGCACGACGCCGAACCCGACCTATCAGGAAGTCTGTTCGGGCATGACCGGCCATACCGAAGTCGTGCGCGTGGTTTTCGATCCGAAGATCATCAGCTTTGAGCAGCTTTTGAAAACCTTCTGGGAAAGCCACGATCCGACGCAAGGCATGCGTCAGGGCAATGATGTGGGCACGCAATACCGCTCGGGTATTTATGTGTATGACGAGGCCCAGCGCAAACTGGCGGAGGCGTCGAAGGCCGCTTATGCAAGCGCCCTGGCCGCAAAAGGCCATGGCGGCATTACCACCGAAATCCTAGACGCCCCGACGTTCTATTACGCCGAGGAATATCATCAGCAGTACCTGCAGAAAAATCCAGGCGGTTATTGCGGGATCGGCGGCAAGGGCGTCAGCTGCCCCGGCTTCGCCGCCTAAGAGAAGCGAACAGCATAGATCGGCGCGAGATGCGCGGTGAGGAGCGACCACGCCTCGCCGCCGTTGGCGCTGGTCCATAGCCCGCCTGTGGTCGACCCCATGGCGAGGTGATCGCCGGTCTCGTCGACCGCAAGGCCGTGGCGATAGACCAGATCAAAGCAGTTCTCTTGCGGAAGTCCTTTGCGGAACGTCTCGAACGTCTTGCCGCCGTCCTTGGTTCTGTTCACCACCATCTTGCCGTCGACCGGATAACGATCCTCGTCCTTCTTGGCGGGAACGAACCAGGCGGTATGGCCATCCTTGGGATGAACGGCCACGGGAAAGCCGAAATGAGAGATGGGCGCTGTCGTAACTTCATCCCAACTCTGAAGGTCGTTCTTACACACGAAGATCCCGTTGTGATGCTGGACCCACCAGATGTGCGGATGAGACGGTGACTGGGCGAGCATGTGCACATCCTGGATCACCGGATCGAATTGCTGATCGGGCGGCATGAATTCGGCGCGCAGACCTTGGCCCGCGACGCGCCACGATGTGCCGCCGTCTTCGGTGACGGTCACGCCGCCGCAGGAGACCGCCACGACGACACGGCTTGAGTTGCGCGGATCAACACAGATGGCGTGGAGCGCGGGATCGACAGTGCCGCCGCCGAACCAGCGCTGGCGCTCGGGCATGTTCCAAAGGGCTTCGTTCAACTGCCACGTCGCGCCGAGGTCGGGGGAGTAAAAAAGCCCCGGTGTGGTACCAGCCCATAGCGCGTTTGGTTTATCCGGTCCTGCCCACGCCAGCGCCCAGAGCTGCGCGACGGCCGGGGCCTTCTGCTTCTCGGCTGCGTCGTCCGTCTCGACCTTGGGATATTTGGGCGGCTCGAGTTCCGTCCAGGTGGCCCCGCCATCGGTCGAGCGATGGAGCTTGGCGCCGAAATGTCCGAGATTGAGCGCGCAGAAGATGGTTTGATTGTCCGCCGAGGGCAGCACGATGGACACCGGCGATCCCAGGAAGTGCGTGGCGTGATGGCGCCATTCCTGTCCGTCGCGCGCGTAAATCAGAAGCCCCTTGCGGGTCGATACGTAGAGACGATCAGCCATCTGTCCTCTCCTGTTTACTGTCAGCCGCCTGAGAGCGCCTGCAAGATGTAGACCTCACTGCCCGGCGCGACAGGTGCGGCAAGAATATCCCGGCGCACATGCAGACCGTCGACAAACACCGCGATATGAACCCTTATCCTGTCTTGATCGTCCAGGACGTACCCTCGGATGGCAGGATGCCGGGCGAATACGTCCGCCAACACCTCGGCGACGGTGGCCCCCGCGGCGGTTACCGGTTCCGGCGGGGCAACATGACGCAAATGAGACGTAAAATGTACCGTGGGCATGGGTGCGATGGTGCCGGAGCTCATTTAAAGGCGCAAGCGATGGACCAGCAACTTTTCGCGTGCCACGGTCTTGTCGTAAGGTGCCGCGCGCCATAGAACGGTGCGCTTGCACGTTGGAGACGGCCCAATGCCCGGTATCATGTGGTACTTCGTCATCGCCCTGATCGTCATCTTCGGGGTGATCATGGCCGTGCCGAGCGACGGCGCGGAAATTCAGGGACAGAGCGCGGCCTTTACCCACGCGCGGCTCTAACCATGGCGGTCAGCGCCGAGACGATCGCCGCCGCACGCGCGCGCATCCGCGCACATATTGCCGCCACGCCCACGTTACACAGCCTCGCGCTGTCGCAACTCACCGGCGCGCATGTCTTCGTCAAATACGAAAATATGCAGCATACCGGCTCGTTCAAGACACGCGGCGCGGCGGCCAAACTCACGACCCTTACCGACGAGCAAAAGAAAGCCGGCGTCATTGCCATGTCGGCGGGCAATCACGCGCAAGGCGTCGCCTTTCACGCCGGACGCCTCGGCATTCCAGCGACCATCGTGATGCCGAAGGGCACCCCTTTCAATAAGACGCGCAAGACCGCCGCCTACGGCGGCACGGTCGTGCTGGAAGGCGATACGCTTTCCCAGGCGGCAGGCGCGGCCCGGCGGATCGCCGCTGAGCGCGGCCTGACCTTCATCCACCCATATGACGATGAGGAGGTGATCGCGGGCCAAGGGGTGATCGGCTTGGAGATCATGGAAGCGGTGCCCGAGACCGAGATCATTGTCGCGCCCGTAGGTGGGGGCGGTTTGATTGGCGGCGTTGCGGTAGCGGCCAAGAGCATCAAAGCAACCGTCGACATCATCGGCGCCGAGACGGCCCTTTACCCGTCGATGAAAAATGCGCTGGCGGGCGAAAGCGCCGCCAGCGGTGGGGCAACGGTCGCCGAGGGGATCGCGGTCAGCGACGCGGGCGCACGCACTGTTCCGCTCGTGAAAACATTGGTCAGCGAGATCCTGACCGTGAGCGAAACAAACTTGGAACGCCCCATCAGTATGTATGCGAACGCGGCCAAGACCGTTGCCGAAGGCGCGGGCGCGGCATCGCTTGCCGCTCTTCTCCAGTACCCGGCGCGTTTCAAGGACCGGACGGTGGTGTTGATCCTGTCGGGCGGCAATATCGACCCGCGCATGCTGTCGTCGGTGCTGATGCGGGATCTGGTGCGCGTGGGTCAAATCCTGACCCTTTCGATTGTCCTTCCCGATCGGCCCGGCTCGCTGGAAGCCATCACCGCGATCTGCGCCAGTGAGGGGGCGAATGTCATCGAGGTATCGCACCGGCGCCTCGGACTCGATCTCGCCGCCAGCGCCGCCCGGCTCGACATCACCATCGAGACCCGGGACGGGGATCATGCGCTGCAGATCGTAGAGCGCATCCGCGCGAGCGGTTTCACCCCAACAGTCCACGAGCCTTGAATCCATGAGCGACAATCCAATCCTCGTTGAGGTTGTCCGCGCGCGCGAAATCGAGAGCGTTCATCGCGGCGCGGCGTGTGTCGTCGATACGGAGGGTCGCGTCCTGCACCAATGGGGTGATATCGCACGCGCGATTTGCCCCCGCTCGGCGATCAAGCCGTTCCAAGCCATTCCCCTTGTGGAAAGCGGGGCGGCGGATGCCGCGCAGCTCTCGGACGAAGACCTTGCCCTGGCGTGCGCCTCCCACAGCGGCGAGCCTGTACATGTCGCCCGCGTGAGCGCGTGGCTGTCGCGCATTCATTGCACGCCAGCGGATTTGGAATGCGGGACGCACGCGCCGACGAATGGCGCGGCGGCAGCGGCCCTCATCCGCGCCGGTGAAACGCCGTGCGCGTTGCATCACAATTGCTCGGGCAAGCACACGGGGTTTCTGACGCTTGCCCAATACGCAGGCTGGCCAACAAAAGGCTACACGGAGGCCGAGCACCCCCTCCAGCGCGGCGCCCTTGATGCGCTCGCCAAGATGGCGGGCCTTGAGCGTTCGGCCTGGCCCGTCGTGCGGGACGGGTGCAGCGCCGCCAATGTTTTCCTTCCCCTGCACGCGCTTGCGGCCGCGTGGGCAAAACTTGGAACCACAGCGGCGTCAGGGCGATTGATCGACGCAATGAAGGCGCACCCGGTCCTGATGTCCGGTCACGGAACCCCGGATGCGACGATGATCGGCGCCTTAAGGGGACGCGGCGTCGTGAAGACCGGCGCGGAAGGTGTCTACGCCGCGGTGTTGCCAGAGCGCGGGCTGGGCATCGCCGTGAAGATCGATGACGGGGCGACACGCGCATCCGTCGCCGCCATTGCAAGCCTGCTTGCGTGGATCGATGCGTTTGAGGACCAAGACGCCGTGAATGATTTGCGCAGAGCACCCGTTGCGGCGGCGGCGGGCGGCGTCACCGGTTATGTGCAGACCGTGCGCGGCTGGCTTACTTGATCAGCTTGCTGAGTTCCTTGAACTCAGGCGTCCCAGAGACATGAAGCCATTCGAACACCGCCATCTCGGTCGTGATGACGCCAACCTTCTCGGCCACGAAACGCGCGCGCGCCACCGCCACGCTTTCGGGCTTGCGGGACGTCACGGCGTCAAGGGTGACGAACACATTTAATCCGCCGCCGGCGAACCCCAAGGAGCTTTGCAGAACGCAAACGTGAGACTCGATGCCGCAGACGATGAGTTGCGCGCGGCCTTCCGAGGCAAGACCGCGGACGCGCGTGCTGATGCCCGTATCGTCGGCGCATGAGAAATGCATTTTTTCCATCACCCGCGCGTCGCCCTTGATAGCGGCGAGGGGCGCAATGGTCGGCCCGAGCCCCTTCGTATACTGCTCGGAGATCGTCACCGGGATGCCGAGGCGGTGGGCGGCCTGCATCAAGATCGCGCAGTTGGCGGCCATGGATGCGCCCTCGTGCATCGCGGGCAAAAGCCGCTCCTGCACGTCCACGATAAGAAGCTGGCTGCGCGCGCGATCAATGAGCATGGGTACACCGAAGGATTGAGTGATCTACAGAATGTTAATCCGGCGTGCTAACTTCGCGCCATGAGATCTTTGCGCCAGCCCCTCAACGCAACGCCCATGAACCGCAAGGCCGTCATCGTCCTGATGACCGCCGGCGTCTTTGTGGTGCTGGGCGTAATGATGATCCTATTTTTTGAAAGCTGGCCGCCATGGCCCGTGCTCTTGTGGTTCACATTGAGCCACGTTTTCTTCTGTATCGTGATCGGGCGGGCAAAGCCGTTCAAAGGACCTTATATAGAGCCGATGGCTGATCCTGAACTGCCGAAGCTGGAGTGAGCATGGCGAAGAAAGACCCTGGAAAGAAAGCGTCGGGGAAAGGCGCGGCGCGGAAGCCGTCCGTCGCTCCTTCGGCGTCCCCCGCAAGCGAAACTCCTGCGGACGACGACAGCGAAGCGGCGCGGCGCGTTGCTTTTCTGCGCCACAAGCTGACTAAGGCGATGGACGACCCGCTCACGCGCGATCAGATCGTCAAGGCCATCAGAAGCATGATGACGGAAGGTAAATAGTGCATCCCTCCCGTTACAAATTGCCCTTCGCGCGCTTTGATCTTCGGCAAGTCAAAGCGCAGCTATTTCTGCTGAACTAGCGCCTTAACGTCGCGAGAATCGCGGTGGATCCGAGGGCGTCAGTCATCCAGTCATTGATTAAAGCCATCTGCGCGCCGTTCGCGTTCCTAAAAGGCGCCCCGCAAGGCGCGGACAAACCCCAGTCCGTGCCGGAAAAAGACGCGCCATGGTCGGCCGAATGTCTCGCCTTTGCAGACCATTGGTCCGGCCTTTGCGACGGCGCGCTGCTTCCAACCTCGGAACGATTTCTCGATGCCCCGTCGCCCCATTTCGCGGGCAACGTCTTTATTTTAGATCTGATCGGCGGCGTGCCAATTGTACGCTTGCAGGGAACGCAACTGGAGCAGGCATGGGCGCGCGATCTGACGGGCAGTGACTTCTTCCCCGGCCGCTCGCCCCGCTTCCGCGCCGCAGGGCTTTCGAACATGACCGCGCTGCTGGCGCACCCGTGCGGCCATCTCGCGCGGTCGAGCTACGCGACGTCGAAGGGACGTAAAATCACCTCGGACTGGATCTTCCTGCCGGTAGAGGTCCGCAGCGGCCGGCCACGGCGCATCGTTGGCGTCATGTTCGAGCATGGAGGTCGCAACAAATATTCGGAAGTCGGGATTCACCATTTCGAGCTGCATCGCCTGGCGTGGCGCGATATTGGCGCAGGAGTGCCCACTGCGCCGCCGGTCCCGCTCGAGGACTAGGACGGAAAGATAGGCTTGCGCTTGCCCATGAAGGCGTCATGGCCTTCCTGGAAGTCCGGCCCACAGATTGCATCGGCGAAGGCCGCGCGCGTTTCGGGCGTATCGTCTTTCGCGCCATCGACCACCATTTGCAGATGACGCTTCATCGCGCGTACGGAGAAAGGCGAAGCTTCCGTCAGCTGAAGGGCGTAGGCGCTTACCGCCGCGTCGAGTTGGTCGGGCGGCGAGAGACGATCGATCAGCCCCATGGCAAGCGCCTCATCGGCGCCAAAGATGCGGCCTGTGAATAGGATGTCGCGCGCACGCGCCGCGCCGACGACATCGGCGAGGCGCTTGGTATCGGCGACGCTATAGATGAGGCCCAGGCGCGCCGGCGTA
>CANJEU010000004.1 GCA_947473445.1 Fidelibacterota bacterium
ATCATCGCGGTGACAGGGGCGAGGATCATCACGGCAATGGTGCCGAGCCCGCCGAGCGGGCTGCGGTTATCGCCGTGGCCGCCGCGGAACAGGAAGGCGAAATTGGCAAGCATGCCGATGGCGCCCGCGAGCGTCGCGGTAATGGTCATGATCAGCGTGTCGCGATTTTGAACGTGCGCGAGTTCATGTGCCATCACGCCGCGCAGCTCACGTTCGTCGAGGATGTTGAGAAGGCCGGTCGTGGCCGCAACCGCGGCATGTTCGGGATCGCGCCCGGTGGCGAAGGCGTTGGGCTGCGAGTTCTCCATAATATAGACCTTGGGCATCGGCATATTCCCGCGCCGCGCGAGATCTTCCACGAGCGCGTAGAATCGGGGCGCGCTGGCCCGGTCGACCTGCTTTGCGCCATACATGCGGAGGACCATCTTGTCGGAGTTCCAGTAGGCGAACGCGTTCATCGCAAGGGCGAGGCCAAAGGCGATGATCATTCCCTGCTGGGCGCCGATGAGATAACCGGCCGCCAGGAAAATTCCGGTGAGGGCGGCAAGAAGTAGCCCGGCCCGCATCGTGTTCATCGTGTCTGTCTCCTTAAAAGGTGCACCCCCTGAGGTATGCACCGCGCCGCCCGCACGCAAGTAGTGGCAGGACGGGGGTTTTTCTATAGGGTGCGGCGATGACCGCGACGAAGGATATTTCTGTAACCGCCCCGCTCGGCTTATCGGCCGAAGCCGCCGCGCTGAAGCCGAAGGCGGCGCTGAAGCCGGGCGAGCTCGCACCGATCGCCCCCATGCCCGAAGAAAAAGGCGGTCCGAAAGGCCCCGAACCGACGCGCTACGGCGACTGGGAACGCAAAGGCCGCTGTTCGGACTTCTAAGCGCGGAGAATGTAACCGCGCGAAAGATTTTCTGAAAATTGACCGCGCGCAAATCGCCGGCGCCCGAGTCCCTCAATATATTTTTAAGTCGCGGCTGCTAACTGGTTGATTCCGGCTAGAGCTTCGCGCGCCGTTATCATCGGCGCGAGGCCGGGGGCCGTGCCAGAATGGGCGGTCTTTCGTTCGGGGGATTTGGTGTGTCGTTGAGGTCTTTCCTCGATTTGTTTCGCCGGCAGCCGCAGCCGGACGCAGCGCGTGAGACCTACGCGCGCGACCATAGCGAAGATGCCCTGGGCATCGAACCCTTACGCATTCTGATCAGCCCACTCGCGGGCGATCTGCAGGGCCTGGCCGCACGGCATATCCGCGACCGTCTGTCGGGCCGCTCGGGCGTTGTCATTTCCGTTGCCGACCGGCCGCTGACCGCGCCGGGGGCCGACCACAGTGAAGCTTTGTTCGTATCCATGGCGGTCGATCTGGGCCGCCGGTGGCTGAAGCGGGAAAACGCCGACCTGCTCGTTTGGGGCGAAAGCGTTCCCGCGCGCATTTCAAACGGTCCGGGCCGCGCGTCCTGGCGCCTGCGCTTCTTGTCGCTGTCCACACCCATTCATCCGCAGAGCGCGAGCTTCTCGGCGCTTGAACGTCTGGAAGTGCCCGCGCTGTTCGATGACGCGACGGGAAACCTCGTGTTCGGCGCCGCGCTCGCGGCGGTGAATGTGGAAAGCGCCGACGGCTTGCGCGCGCGCGCGGCGCTGTTCCGTCCCATGCTGAAAGGCGCGACGCGTTTTGCCGAAGGCGATATGGCCGGCACTGTTGCCGAATGCGCGACGGCGCAAGCCTGTTACGCCGCCCTCCTGCTTCTGGAAGGCGCGCGCATGGGCGACGAGCGCATGCTTCAGCGCGCGGTCGCCGTATATCAAGGCGCATTGATCCTGGGCGAAGACGCTTTCCCGCTGCATGAACGGGCCATGATCGGCAGTCACATCGCCGATGCGCTGTCGCTGATCGGCGAATTTGGCGCGCATGCGCGCCATTCGGATAAGACGCTTGAATACTATCGCGCCGCGCTCGGCATGGTGCGCAAGGAAGTGTTCGCCGATGAATATGCCGCGCTTCATACGCGCCTTGGCGTCGCGCTGCATGCGCGCGCGCAAGCCTCGAGCGAGACCATTCATTTGAAAGAAGCCGCGGATGCCTTCACCGCGGCGACTCATATCTGGACCATCACCGAAGCGCCGGAACGCTGGGCCGATATTCAAAACTCCCTCGGCGGGCTTCTGATCACCATGGGACGCCTGACGCAACAGCCGCCCCTGTTTGATAAGGCCGTCGCGGTGTTCACGAAGATTGCCCAGGCCCGCAGCCGCGCCCAAGCGCCGGCGGTGTGGGCCGCGACGCTGGCGAACATCGGCGCGGCGCTGAAAGAAAAGGGCGCCGCCGCCAAAGACATGGCTTACCTGCAGCAGGCCCTTGAGGCCTTCGACCAAGCGGTGCAGGTGTTCACCGAACTCGATCTCGAGAGCAGTGCGAAGATCGCCGAGATGCAGCGCGGTCACGTGCTGACGCTTCTGGCGGCGTATCGCACCTAACACCGCGCCGCATCTCAATCTCGATTAAGCCGCGCGCGGGAGACCCGCGAGCATGCTGGCGGCGGCGCGCGCTGCCTCGACACCTTTTCCCGCCACATCGGGGCCAATAGCCTGGCCTTCGACTTCGATAAAGCTCACGTCGGTGAGGCCAAGGAATCCGAGCACCGTGCGCAGGTAGGGCTCCTGGTGATTCATGGACGCGGCCGGCGCAGGGCCTGTGGTGTAGAAACCGCCGCGGCTGACGACCACCACGACCTTCTTATTCTTCAGAAGACCTTCCGGACCTTGGGCCGTGTAGCGGAACGTACGGCCGGCGCGGGCGATATGGTCGATCCAAGCTTTGAGCGTCGTCGGGATGGTGAAGTTGTACATGGGCGCGGCGATGACGAGGGTATCGGCCGCCTCGACTTCAGCGATCAGCGAATCGGCGAAGGCGACAGCTTTGGTTTCATCGCGCGTACGAACATCGGCGGCCTTGCCGAGCGCGGCGAGGGTTTCACTGGAGAGGTGCGGAATGTTTTCCGGGGTCAGGGGGCGTTCGATCACCTGGCCGCCCGCATGTGTGCGGCGCCAGCCGGCGATGAATTCGCCGGCCACTTCCCGGGATTTGGACTGACCGTTGAAAAGGCTGGAGCTAACAAAAAGCAGGTTGGATGTGGTGGTGGTCATGGGGACGCTCCGAAATTTGCCAAATGCGCTTGTGCGCGTTGGAGGCAAACATGCGCCGCGCGACCCATCATGAAAATCGGCCAACTTGTGATCATAACCATCATTTATTTTGATGGCGCATGCTTGACCGCCTCACCCTCGATCAGTTGCGCACCCTGATCGCCGTCGCCGAAACCGGCAGCTTTTCCGCCGCCGGACGGCGTCTCACGCGCGTGCAGTCGGGCGTCAGTCAAACCATCCAGGCCCTGGAGCACACCTTGGGAGTCGCGCTGTTCGCGCGGGAGGGGAAAACGCCGGCCCTTACCGACGCGGGCCGGGTGATCCTGAACGACGCGCGCCGGCTGGTGAACGGGGCCGAAGCGTTGCGGGCGCGGGCCGAGCAGATCGCCAGCGACGTCGAACCCGAACTCACCATTGCCGTCGACCCTATGTTTCCAGGCGGGCTGGTGCGCGAAAGTCTGCGCGCCTTGGCCGCGATGTTCCCGAATTTGCCGGTGACCGTGTTCACCGAAGCGCTTGGCGGGGCCGAGCAGCGATTGTTCGACGGCTCGGCGCGCCTTGGCATCTTCACACCGCGTACACAGTCGGTCGCCGGGCTTACCCTCGAAGCCTTTCCGCCGATCACATTGGTGCCCGTGGTCGCATCCTCTCATGCACTTGCGCGTGCCGCCGCGCCGATCCCGCGTGACGTGCTGGAAGACCACGTGCAATTGGTGCTGACCGACCGCACGCAAGTCACCGCGGGATTTTCAGGCGGCGTGCTCAGTCATCGGGTGTGGCGTTTTGCCGACCTTGCGGCGCGTCTTGATTACCTGCTCGCGGGGTTCGGCTGGTGCAATATGCCGCTGCATATGGTCGAGGGGCATATCGAACAGGGCCACCTGACCCGCCTGCACCTCAAGGATTACGACACGCTGTCGCTTCCCGTCGCGGGCGCCTACGCAACCAAACATCCCCCCGGCCGCGCGGGCCGCTGGCTGATCGACGACCTGACGCCGAAGCTAGCGGCGTGCCCGGCGAAATATATCGGCAAAGACGCCGCGCCCCGGCGGAAAAAATTGAAACGCTAGGTCCCGACGCGGTTCTTCACGAGATCCTCGACCACCGCCGGATCGGCCAGCGTCGAGGTGTCGCCCAAATGTTCGGTCTCGTTCTCGGCGATCTTGCGCAGGATGCGGCGCATGATTTTACCCGAGCGGGTTTTGGGCAAACCCGGCGCCCATTGCAGCGCGTCGGGCCGCGCGATGGCGCTGATCTCGGTGCCGACCCAGGCCATCAATTCCTTCTTGAGGGCATCGGTGGATTCAACGCCCGCCTTGAGCGTCACGTAGGCGTAGATGCCCTGTCCCTTGATGTCGTGGGGGAAACCAACGACGGCGGCTTCGGCCACGTCCTTATGCGCCACGAGCGCGCTTTCGATTTCGGCGGTGCCGAGACGGTGGCCCGAGACATTGATCACATCGTCAACGCGGCCGGTGATCCAGTAGTAGCCGTCCTTATCGCGGCGGCAGCCGTCGCCGGTGAAATATTTTCCAGGATAGGTTTTGAAGTAGGTGTCGATGAAGCGCTGATGATCGCCGTAGACCGTGCGCATCTGGCCGGGCCATGAACTCTTGAGGCAGAGATTGCCTACGCCCGGGCCCTCGATCTCGACGCCGCTCGCGTCCATCAGGCACGGCTCGATGCCGAAGAACGGGACTGTTCCCGAGCCGGGTTTGAGTTTGGTCGCGCCCGGGAACGGCGAGATGAGGATGCCCCCGGTTTCGGTCTGCCACCAGGTGTCGATGATCGGGCAACGGCCGTCGCCCACGACGCGGTGATACCACAACCAGGCTTCGGGATTGATGGGCTCGCCGACCGAACCGAGCAGGCGCAGCGTCGCGCGCGAGGTGCGCTTCACCGGCGAATCGCCATCCCTCATGAGCGCGCGTAGCGCCGTCGGCGCGGTGTAGAAAATATTCACGCCGTGTTTATCGATCACCTGCCAGAAGCGCGAGGTGTCGGGATAGTTGGGCACACCTTCGAACATCAGCGTCGTGGCGCCGTTCGAGAGCGGACCGTAGACGATATAACTATGGCCCGTGACCCAGCCCACATCGGCGGTGCACCAGTAGATGTCGCCGTCCTTATAGTCGAACACATATTCGAAGGTCATCGAGACGTAGACGAGATATCCGCCGGTCGTGTGCAAAACGCCCTTGGGTTTTCCCGTCGAGCCCGAGGTGTAAAGGATGAACAGCGGATCTTCGGCATTCATCTCGACCGGATCGCACACCGTACGCGCCCGATCGGTCATCGCGTGATACCAAACATCGCGCGGCGCGCTCATGGCCACCGGATTGCCGGTGTGTTTCACCACCACCACGTTACGCACGGTGGGCGCGGTTTTCAGCGCTTCGTCGACATTGACTTTCAACGGCACGAGCTTGCCGCCGCGGCGCCCCTCGTCGGCGGTGATAACGAGCTTCGCGCCGCAGTCGTTGATGCGTTCGGACACCGATTTCGGCGAGAAGCCGCCGAAAATGACCGAATGCACGGCGCCAATGCGCGCGCAGGCCAGCATGGCCACGGTCGCCTCGATGATCATGGGCATATAAATGCAGACGCGATCGCCCTTGGTCACGCCGAGGGATTTAAGCACGTTGCCCAGGCGGCACACGGCTTCGTGCAGCTCGTTGTATGTGATGTTCTTGGTGTCTTTGGGATCGTCGCCTTCCCAGATGATGGCGATCTGGTTGCCGCGCTTGGCCAGGTGACGGTCGAGGCAGTTGTAGCTCGCGTTCAGCGCGCCGTCGTAATACCAGCGGATGTGGAGGTCTTTTTCATCGAAGGAGACGTCCTTCAGCTTGGAATAGGGCGTGATCCAGTCGAGACGTTTGCCCGCTTCACGCCAGAAGCTTAAGGGATCGCTTGTCGAGTCCGCGCGCAGTTCCTTGTAGCGGCGCTCATCAATGATGGCGTTCTTGGCAAAGGCCGGCGGCACATCGATGACGACTTCGTCTGACATTCTCATCTCCTTGGCGAACAGCGAGTGGATGATAGCCAAGGCGCGCGCCGCAAGTCACGCGCTAGAGCGTGTAATCGGGATCGGCGGCGATGACGTTGTCGCTTTCGATGCGAATGTGAAAAGGCCTTAGCCGCGCACCCTTGCAAGGCCCGCGGAAGCACAGACCGTTTGTGACATCGAAATGCGCGCCGTGGTTGACGCAGACAAGGAAGCTGCGGCCCATATCGAAAAAGCGGTCGGGCGCGCTGTTGAGCCGGAGCCGCGCATGCGGGCAGGCGTTGAAGTAGGCGTTCACGCCGCCTGCGTGACGCACGACGAAGATCGCCTGTTTAAGACCCGCGTCATCGACGATGAGTTCCTTCGCCCCCGTGGCCTCAAGGTCGGCGAGGCGGCACAGGACGACCATCTTACTTGCGCTTGCGCGGTTTCGGTTTCGACGGGCCGGCCGCGTCCTTGCGGGACGGCTTCGGCTTGAGCGGCGGCTTGGGCGGGGTCTTGGGCGGCGTTTTGACTGGGGCCTTGCGTGAGGTGAGCGGTGCGCGCGGACGCACGACACGGCGGCGCACGCGGCGGCGCACGGCGGCGGAAGGATCGGCCTTGCGGCGCGTTTTGCGGCGGGCTTTTTTCACGACCGCTTTTGCTTTGGCCGCGGCCTTGCCGGTGGGCTTGGCGGGTTTGGCGATTCTGCGCGGCGCGGCGTCGCCCTCGCCCGAGCGGCCGTAGTTGTCGGCGATGCGCACGATATCGTCTTCGCCGACATATTCACCCGACTGCACTTCAATCATGTGCAGCTCGACCTGTCCGGGATTGCTGAGGCGGTGGATAGTGCCGGCCGGCAGATAGGTCGATTCATTCTCGCGCAGGAGATATTCTTCCTCGCCGCGCGTGACGATCGCCGTGCCTGTGACGACCACCCAATGTTCGCTGCGGTGCCAGTGCTTCTGGAGCGAGAGTTGCGCGCCGGGTTTCACGCAAATGCGCTTGACCTTGAAGCGGCTGCCTTCGTCGATATTCTGGAACCAGCCCCACGGCCGATAGGTGCGGATCTGCGCGGTGGCCTCGGAGCGGCCTTTGGCTTTGAGCTGCTCGACAACTTTTTTCACCGCTTGATCGTGCGCCTTGTCGGCCACAAGCACCGCGTCCGGCGTGACCACGACGATCATATTTTTAAGCCCGATCACGGCCGTGAGTTGCTTTTCGCTGCGCACGTAGGTGTCGACTGTATCGAGGACCATGACATCGCCGATGATGGTGTTACCGGCGGCGTCATGCGCGGTCTCTTCGTGCAGCGCGCTCCACGAGCCGACATCGGACCAGCCCATGTCGACCGGCACGACCGCGGCTTTGTCGGTTTTTTCCATCACGCCATAGTCGATGGACTGGCTGGGTACGCGCGCGAATTCGGCCGGATCGAGCCGGAAGAAAAAGAGGTCCGTCTTGCCTTCCTTCAGGGCGCGGCGGCAGGCCGGAACGATCTCGGGCTCGCCGCGCGTGAGTTCGGACAGATAAAGGCCGACGGGGCACAGGAAGATACCGCCGTTCCAATCGTATCCGCCTTCGCGCAAGAATCGCGCCGCGGTTTCCGCATCGGGCTTTTCAACAAATTTTTCCACCGTGTAGGCGCGCGCGTCGATCTTCACACCGCGCTTGATATAGCCATAGGCCGTGGCGGGCGCGTTGGGGCGAATGCCGAAGGTGACGAGGTGACCATCCTGGGCAACCTTGGCGGCGGCAATCACGGCGTCGCGGAAGGCTTCAGGATCGCGCACCGAATGATCGGACGGCATGATCAACATCAGATCATCGGGCCGTTCTTCCAGCAGCAGCGCCGCAACGGCCGCCGCCGGCGCGGTGTTGCGTCCCTGCGGCTCGATCACGACGGCTTTGGGTTCAAGTCCCAGGGCCCGCAGCTGTTCAGCGACGATGAAACGATGGGCTTCGTTGCACACCACGATGGGCGGCTGGATGTCGAGACCGTCGACCGTGCCGAGGCGCAAGGCCGTTTCCTGCAGCAGGCTTTTCTCCGAGGTCAGCGGCTGAAGCTGTTTGGGAAATTCTTCACGCGAAAGGGGCCACAGACGCGAGCCGCTGCCGCCTGATAAAATTACAGGAAAAAGTCGCACCGCTTTGGTCAAAAGAAATTCCTCTGTCTCGGGTCGTCACATGCGTCGTTAGATTTTATTGGCCTTTAGGTCCCGCATCCACTTCATCGCGTAAGGGACGGTCGAGCAGGCTCTTCAGCATGGCATCGATGGAAGCGCCGTGATTGAGGACCTGATCGATAGCGGCGCAGATCGGCATGTCAACGCCGAGCTTGGCGGCCAGGGTGACAACCGCTTCGGCGGTCGTGACGCCCTCGGTCACCGAGCGCCGGGACCCCAAAACCTCTTCCAAGCTTTGACCTTTGCCCAACGCGACGCCCAACGAATAGTTGCGCGATTGGCTGGAGGTCGCGGTAAGCACGAGGTCACCGAGGCCGGAAAGGCCCATGAGCGTTTCGGGCCGCCCGCCACGGGCGACCGCGAGGCGGACGATTTCGGCGAGCCCGCGGGCGAGCAGCGCGGCGCGGCCGTTGGCGCCAAGACCCTTGCCCTCGACGATGCCGCAGCCGATGGCGAGCACGTTTTTAACGGCGCCCCCAACTTCGGCGCCGATGATGTCGGCCGAGACATAGGGCCGGAAACCGGGCGATCCAATGGCGCCGGCGACTTTCCGCGCCAGCTCGGGATCGGAGGCCCCGAGGGTTATGGCGGTGGGCAGCCCCGCGGCGACCTCCTTGGCGAAGGTCGGGCCGGACAGCACCATCAACGGCACGCCCGGCAAGCATTCGGCCACCACATCGGTCATCAGGGCGGAGGTGCCGCGCTCGATGCCCTTGGCGCAGATAACGACCGGCACCCCGGTTTTGAGAAGCGGCTTTAACTTTTCGCAGGTGCCGCGCAGATGCTGCGCCGGCGTAACAAGCAGCACGATATCCGTGTCCGCGACCGCCGCGAGGTCCCCGGTGGCTTCGATGCCCGGATCGAGGGGAATTCCGGGCAGATAAGGTGAATTGCTGTGGGCGCCGTTGATCTCGGCCACGACCTCGGGCTCCAAAGCCCAAAGACGCACATCCCGTCCGGCGCGACGGCCTACGACCGCAAGAGCCGTGCCCCACGCGCCAGCGCCGATGACTCCTAGTGTTTGCATGCTGCTCTTATTCTAGTGAACTGACAGCGTCTTGGCATGACAAATGCGGCGCTGTCCATCGCCGCGGAACATAGGAGCCCCATGGGCCGTTGCTTGCGGGGGTTTCGCGGTTTAGATGAGTTCATGACCATTCTCTTGACGGGCGCGGCCGGTTTTATCGGCTTTCACGTGGCACGGCGATTCCTGGCCGCGGGGAGAACCGTCGTGGGTGTGGATAATTTTAATTCTTATTATGACGTGCGCCTCAAAGACGCGCGCTGGGCGATTCTGGAGAAGACCCCCGGCTTTCACGGCCGGCGTCTGGACGTTGCCGATAAGGATGCGTTCCTTTCGTTCTGCGATGAAGTGAAGCCCACCCGTATCGTGCACCTGGCCGCGCAAGCGGGCGTGCGCTACGGGCTTGAAAACCCGCACGCCTACACCGAGGCCAATATCACCGGCTTCCTCAATGTGCTGGAAGGCGCGCGCGCCCTGCAGGTGGAGCATCTGGTGTACGCCTCGACCAGTTCGGTCTACGGCGCGAACAAATCCATGCCCTTCGCCGAGCATCACAGCGCCTCGCATCCGGTCAGCCTTTATGCCGCCACCAAACGCGCCAACGAACTGATGGCCCATTCCTACGCGCATCTGTTCAACATTCCGACCACGGGCCTGCGTTTTTTCACGGTCTATGGTCCGTGGGGCCGCCCCGATATGGCGCCGCATAAATTCACCGCGCGCATTTTCGCAGGTGACCCCATCGACGTTTACAACGGCGGCAAACTGATGCGCGATTTCACCTTCGTCGACGATATCGTCGAAGGCGTCGTGCGCGTGACCGACCATATCCCCGTGCCCGATGAGGGATGGAACCCCATGGCGCCGACGCCAGACGGGTCGGGCGTTGCGCCCTACCGGATTTTCAACATCGGCCGCGGCACGCCCGTGGACCTGATGGATTTCATCGCGATCCTGGAAAAGCACGTGGGTAAAAAAGCCGTGCTCAATATGATGCCGATGCAGCCGGGCGATGTGGAAGGCACTTGGTGCGACGTGAGCGCCTTGGGGCGCGCGGTTGGTTATGCGCCGTACATCTCGCTCGACGAGGGCATTGAGAAGACCGTCGCGTGGTTCCGCTGGTATTATAACGCTTAGGCGTTTACGCCGTCGCGGCGTTAGGCCTTCACACCTGCGCCGCGCGCCGGTGGGGCCGTTGGATCGAGCGGCCAGCGCGGCCGCGCTTTGAAATCGAGTTCGTCCGTCATCCCCAGCTTGAACCGTTCAAGCGCCGCCCAGGCGATCATCACCGCGTTGTCGGTGCAGAGCGCAAGCGGCGGGGCGACGAATGTAAAGCCCGCCGCACACGCGCGTTTTTCAAGTTCGGCGCGCAGCGCCGTGTTCGCGGCAACACCGCCGGCAACGACAAGCGTGCGGCCGTCGCTGGTCGCACTGAACATCTCGAGCGCGTGGCGCACGCGGTCGCCGATGGAATCCACCGCCGCCGCCTGAAAGGACGCGGCTATATCATTGGTATCTGTTTCGCTGATCGTTCCGGGCGGAAGGCCTTCCACAGCCACACGCACCGCGGTCTTGAGGCCCGAGAAGGAGAAGTCGCATCCGGGCCGGCCCTTCATGGGCCGCGCGAACGCAAAACGTTTGGGGTCCCCGGCGCGCGATGCGCGTTCGATGGCGGGGCCGCCGGGATAGCCAAGGCCGAGCATCTTGGCGACTTTATCGAAGGCCTCGCCGGCGGCGTCGTCCACCGTGGTGCCGAGGCGGCGGTAGCGCCCTACGCCATCGACGCCAAGCAACTGACAATGTCCGCCCGAAACCAGAAGCAGAAGAAACGGGAAGGCGACATGATCGGTGAGGCGCGCCGTGAGCGCGTGGCCTTCGAGATGATTGACAGCGATGAAGGGAATTTTGTGCACCGCCGCGATCATCTTGGCCGACATGACGCCCACGAGCACGCCGCCGATCAAACCCGGACCCGCGGTGGCGCCCACGGCATCGAGATCGGCAAAGGCCACGCCGGCCTCGGTCATGGCTTTTGCGATGAGGCGGTCGAGATGGGCGAGATGGGCGCGCGCGGCGACCTCGGGTACGATGCCGCCGAAGACCGCATGCTCCTCCATCTGGCTGAGCACGGCGTGCGCGAGCACATTGCCACTTCCGTCGACGACGGCGGCGGCGGTCTCGTCACAGCTGGTTTCGATGCCTAGGACGATCAAGGTTGGGGACAATCATGCTTTTCTCTAATTAATGTAGGCTCTACAACCTTTCCCGGATGAACGCCAGGAAACGGCCATGCGGGTTCTGATCACGCAACCGGCGCAGGAAGCCGCGATCTCGGCGCGGGCTTTAACGGCCCGGGGCCATGAGCCCATTTCCATTCCCCTGGTCACCGTCGAACGCGAGACCGCCCCCCAGATCAACCTGACGAACGCGCAAGGTTTCCTGGCCGTGAGCGCCGAAGGCGTGCGCGCCTTGGCCGACCTCGTAGGGGTGCGCACCTTTCCGATTTTTGTCGAAAGCGACCTGACGGCGGCCGAAGCCCGGCGCCTTGGCTTCAAGGATATCCACGCCGCCAAAGACGATGGGCAGGACCTTGCGCGCCTGGTGGAACGAACGGTGAAACCGGCGAACGGCGCGCTGATCTATGCGTGCAGCACGGCCGCGCCGGTAAATCTGCCCACCATGCTGGGCAATATGGGCTTCGCGATCCGCGCGTTGCCGCTTTACAGCATCAAGCGCGTTGAGACGATTCCACCGGCGCTGCGCGCGCGTCTGTCGGACAAGACGATCGACGTCGCGCTGTTCCTGTCGCCCGAGGAGGCGCGCGCGTTCGTGACGCTGATGCAGCGCGACGAGTCCGCGCCTTCTGTCGCCGGCCTTAAAACGGTCGCGGCGACGCCGGCGATCGCCGCGCCGATGCGCGGCTTGAAGGGCGCGAGCATCACCGTTGCCGCGGAAAGCGATCCCGAGACGGTGTGGGCGACCCTGGACGGAGAACTGATCGATAAGGTCGAGGAGGAACGGCGCACGCGCGAGCGTGCGATCAAGGAAGAAGCCGAACGCCAACGCGCCGAAGAGGCGCGCATCGAAAATGAAAAGCGCGTGGAAGAGGCGCGTGCTGAGGAAAAAAGGCGCGCCGAAGAGGCGCGCCCGCGCAAGGACGAAGCAGACCGCGCCGCCGCGGCGCGCGCGGCGGCGGATCTGGCCGAGATTGAACGGGTCGCGCGCGAGGAAGAAAAACATATCGCCGCCGAGACGGTCCGCAAAAAACGCGAAGCGGATGAACGCGCGCGCGCTGAGGCCCTCGCCCGAGAAAACCTCGAACGCGAACGTCTGAAGGCCGAACGCGCCGCGCGCGAACAGACCGAGCGCGAACAGCGCGCGAAGGAAGAGGCCGAACGCGAGCGCCTCAGAACTGAAGAGGCTGCGCGTGCAAAAGCCGAAAAAGAACGTCTTGCCGCTGAGCGCACGGCCCGTGATCAAGCCGAGCGTGAGCAACGCGCGAAAGATCAGGCGGAACGTGAACGCCTCAAGGCTGAAGAGGCCGCGCGGACCAAGGCCGAGAAAGAGCGCCTTGCCACGGAGCGGGCCGCACGTGAGCAGGCCGAGCGCGAGCAACGCGCGAAAGACCAAGCCGAACGCGAACGCCTCAAGACCGAGGAGGCCGCGCGCGCCAAAGCCGAGAAAGAACGCCTTGCCGCCGAACGCGCCGCCCGTGAACAGGCCGAGCGTGAACAGCGCGAAAAGGAGCAAGCCGAGGCCAAGGCCGCACAGGAGCGCGCTGTCGCCGCGCGCATCGCACAAGAAAAGGCCGAGCGCGAACAGCGCGAGAAGGAGCAGGCTGAACGCGAGCGCCTGAGGGTCGAAGAGGCCGAACGCGCGCGGATGGAGCGCGAACGCGTGGCCGCCGAGCGCGCCGCGCACGCGCGTCTACAAAAAGAGAAAGAAGACGCCGCGCGGCGAGAGCAGGCCGAAGGCGAGCGTCTGCGCCAGGAACAGCTGGCGCGGGAGCAGGCCGAGCGCGCGCGTGTTGCCGCCGAACAGGCTGCGTTGGAAAAGGCCGCGCAGGAGCTGCGGCAGAAAGAAGAAGCCGCGCGCGACGCGGCCGAACGTACGCGCTTGGCGACCGAGCGTGCGGCCTGGGAGGCCGCCGAACAGTTGCGTCTGGCGTCGGAGAAGGCCGAACGCGACCGGCTGGAAGCCGAACGGCTTAATCGGGAGCAGGAGGAGCGCGCGGAACGCGAGAGAGAACGCGCGGAACGCGACGAACGCGAGCGTCTGGCGCGTGAGGAGGCCGAACGCGTACGGGTTGAGATCGAGCGCCTTGCGCGGGAGCGTGAGGCCGAGCGTCTAGCCCTTGAGATCGCCGCGCACCAAGACGCCGAGAAGGCGCGCGCCGAGGCAGGACGCATCGCAAAGGAACGCGCTGAAGCCGACCGCCTTGCGCGCGAAAGAGTTGCCCAGGCCGAACGCCTTGAGGAGGCCCGGCGCGCAGAAGCCGTGCGTCTTGAGGCGGAGAAAGAGGCTGAAGCGGCGCGCCTGGAAGCGGAGAAGCAGGCCGAAACGGCCCGCCGTGAAGCCGAGAAGCAGGCGGAAGCAGCCCGCCTTGAGAAGGCTGCCCGGGCCGAGGCTGAGCGGGTGGAAAATGAGGCGCGCGCGGAAGACGCGCGCATCGCACGCGAAAAGCGCGCCGAAGAGATCCGTCTCGAAAACGAACGTCGTGCCGCGGAGAAAGCCGAGCGCGAACGACAGAAAGCGATCGACGCCGCCGCGGCAGAGGAGCGCAAACGCATCGCCCGTGAGGAGGCCGCCGCCCAGAGGGTGCGCGCGGATCAAGCGCGGCGCGAAGAGGCCGCGCGCCAGCGCGCGGAACAGGAGCGGCTTGCCCTTGACCTCGCCGAGCGCCGCCGTAAGGACCAGGAAGAGGCCGCGGCACGCAAAGCCGAACGCAAGCGCCTTGCGGGCGCGCAAAAACAGGCCGCGAAAGCGGAAAAGGAACGCCGCGCCGCCGAAAGGCCGCCATCGGCCGGATTTACGGCGAAGTTCAGCAGCTGGTTTGGCGCAAAGAAGACTGAACCCGCGCCCGATCCGAGATGGACGATGGTGATCGGCGAGAGCGATACGCCGCAATCGTCCGCAGAGTCGACAGAAACGTCCACGGCGGTAGCCTCCGCCGATCCATCATGGAATGATACGCCAATGACCGAGACCCCTCGTCCTCCCGAGCCGCTAGAACCCGCGCCGACCTCGCCGACGGAAAGCGGTGATGGCGCGCCGGCGCCGCGCATCCCGGACGCGCTGCGCGAGCTGAACGAGCTTGTCGAGCGCGAGAGCCCGGCGCCAGGGCCTGACTCGCTCGACGATGCAAAACCGGCGGCACGCGGCGGGGGCGGACGTTCGGCGCAAATGCTGGTGGAAGACGCCGCGGATGATCGCGCGCGCGACCGCATGAAGAATTGGGGCCGCGAGACGCCCGCAGGAAGCGAGACGCCGGCAAGCGAAACGCGCGCGCGGGAACTGCCGCCGCGTGAGCCCGACCCGGTACCCGAGGGCATCCCCGAAACCATGACGGCGCCGCTCGATCGCCGGCGCGGGCCGGGACGTACCATTGCCTTGTTCTTCGTGCTTGCGACCATCGCAACAGCCGCGTTGATGACATCGGACCGCTGGATCCCGCTGCTGGACGGCGCGGCCGAGACTCCGGTGGCCACGGCGCCCGCACCGCAAGTAAAGCCCATCGCTCCAACACCTACGCCCGCCGGACCGAGCTCAACCCCGGGAGCGCCCGTCACATCGACTCCGGCGCCTGCGCCGCAACTTCCCGCGGGCGACACCAATCAGGTGATCGCCGCGCTGATGGCGCGCATCGCGACGCTCGAAGCTGCGCTAGGCAATACGGTAGGCTTGGATGAAATCAACCGGCGCGTTGGCGCCCTCGAAGGCAAGAGCGCGGACGCCAACAGTGTGCTGGCCCTTGCCGATCGCGTCACCGCGCTGGAGCAAGGCGCGCGCAGCGCCGCCGACGCGCGCGCGGTTGCGGTCGCCCTGACCATCGCCGGGACGCAATGGCGTGAAGCCATTGTGACGGGCCGCCCGTTCCTGAAGGAGTGGGATACGGTCAAGGCGCTGACGGGCGACACAAGCGCGGGCGGCACGAACACGGTCTTCGCGCCCTATGCGAGCACCGGCTTGCCCGTGCTGGCCGACCTGCAGCGGCGCTTCGATGTCGCCGCGGCGGCGGCGGTGCGCGCAAGCTACATTCCCAACGACACCGCAAGCTGGCTGCGCCGGACGCTGGACCGCGTATTGTCGGTGGTGACGGTGCGCCGCACCGATCTTGATACGGGCGATGAGATTGACGCGGTGCTGGTGCGCGCCGAACGTGCGGTGGATGCAAATAATCTGCCCGGCGCCATCGCGGAGATGAGAAAGCTGACCGGCGCATCCCTGACCGCGGCGGGCCCATGGATCACCCTGGCCGAAGCGCGCGTGGCCGCTGAAGAGGCCGCCCAGCAAACCGTGATCGACGGAACGACGGCTCTTGCAGCGCCGGTCGCACCGGCCGCACCGGCCGCGCCTGTTGCTGCTGCGCCGGTGGAATAGGTCATGCTGCGGATCGTCTTTTATATCCTGGGCCTTGCACTGCTGGTGGCGGCGGCGGTCTGGCTTGCGAACGATCCCGGTACGCTTTCGCTGGAGTGGCGCGGGTGGCGCATCGATTCCTCGGCGAGCGTTCTGCTGGCGGTGATGGTAGTGCTGGTTCTGCTGGCCGCCCTGTTGTTGCGTGGGCTTGCCGTTCTGACCGGAGCACTCAAAGCCTTCAAAGCCGCGCGCCGCGAGCGCCGGTTCAACCGCGGTCTTGCGAGCCTTGCCGATGGCTTCGCCGCTGTGCAGTCGCGCCAAACAACCGCGGCGCGGCGCTTTTCAAAGGAAGCCTCAAACCTGTTGAGCGCTAATCCTGCGGTCTTGATGCTGCGTAAGGAAACCGCCGAACTCGCGGGCGATGCGAAGGAAATGAAAGAAACCGCGACGGCGCTTCTGGAGCGGCCGCAGACCGAACTTTCGGGCTTGCGCTCGCTGGCCGTAAAGGCCGCCGCCGATGGCGACAGCGTCGGGGCGCTCGGCTACGCCAAACGCGCGCTGGCCCGTAAGGACGCGCCGGCCTGGGCCATCGAGATGGCGCTCGACCTTTCCATTGCCGCGGGTTTCTGGCGCGACGCGGTCGCTCTCATGGATACCAGGATCGCCCGGAACACGTTCGCGCGCGAAGATCACCGCCGCATCAAAACGCGTCTTCTGCTGCAGCAGGCGCGGGCCGAACTGAAGAACGGTGACGCACAAAACGCCGCGAGTCTGGCCAAAAAGGCCATCGATCTTGGCGGCGCGCCGGTGGCCGCGACCGCCGCCTATGCCCGCGCCATGGCCGCGCAAGGCAAGGGCCGGAAAGCCGCGCACCTTGTCGAAAAGATGTGGAGCACAACACCGCACGCCGATCTTGCCGCCGCTTACCGTGTGCTGATCCCCGGCGAGACCGCGTTGGAATGGGCCCGCAGGGTCGACAATCTGGCGCGCATCGACGCCGATCATGCCGAGACCCGGCTGGCGGTGGCGCAAGCTTCGTTGGACGCGCAGCTATGGGGACAGGCGCGCAATCGCCTCATGCCTTTGACGGAGGAAGGTGTGGACGCGGACATCCGCGCGCGCGCCGCGCGGATTTTGGCCGACATCGAGCATCGCGAACGCGGCGATTCTGAAAAGGCCGCGGAATGGCTGCGCATCGCGCTCGACGCGCGGCGCGAACCCGATGCGCACGCCAGCCCGCGCCGCGTGATGGATCTCGCGAGGGTTTAGGCCTTGGCAGGCATCATGGGCGCCGGCAAATCGGCATCGCCCAGCACCGGATATTTCTGGCGCGCGTTGAACAACTGATAGTGCCACCATTCATTGCGATAGAAATCCCATCCGGCGGCGGTCATGATGCCCAGCAGGATCGCGCGGTTGCGCTGCGCGTGCGCAGGAATATCCAGCCGTCCGTGGTGCGAGAGCGGCGTGAACGCATCGAACCCCGTGCCCATATCGAGCTCGCGCCCGTCCTCGTCGATTAATGTCAGATCCACAGCCGCCCCCATGGAGTGCGGCGAGCCGCGCTTGGGGTCGGCGAGGAAGTCGGGATCGGGCGTATGATTCCACAAAACCCACTGAGCTTCGGACGGCCGGAACGCATCGAAGACCTTGAAGCGAAACCCCAGCGGCTTTGCCAGATCGATGGCCGCGCGCAGACAGGCGGCGGCGTCGGTATTGAGATAACAGCCAGGCCGGCCATACACCGGCTTGCCCGTAAAATTATTGGATGTGGCGTAGGCGATATCAATGACGACATCGTAAGACGGAGGCGCTATTTCAACCAGGCTCATGGGCAGGGCGTACTCGCGGGCTTCATTCGAATGTGGTGCTCTATCCCATGATAGCGAATATTGTTTCATCTCTCAGCATTCTTCCGGGCCCCTGATGCTGCTTCTCGCCTTCGATACGACCGCGCCGGCTTGTTCCATCGCACTCGTGCGTGATGGAGCGGAGATTGCGGGCGCGCGCGCGCTTATGCCGCAAGGTCAGGCCGAAGCATTGGTGCCGTTGATCGAAAGCGTGATGGCCGAGGCCGGCGTTTCATACGCAAGGCTTGACCGTGTCGCGGTGACGGTGGGACCAGGGTCGTTCACCGGCGTGCGCGTGGGCCTGTCGACGGCGCGGGCCCTGGGGCTTGCGGCCGGGAAACCGGTCATCGGTGTAAGCTCGCTGGAAGTTCTCGCCGCCGCGGTGCCGGACGATGAACGCGGGGCGGGCGTGAGCATCCTTGCGGCCGCCGACACCAAGCGGGGCGAAGTCTACATCCAGCCCTATTGCGCGACGGCACTTGGACCGCAGGGTGAGGCTGTGGCACTGGCGCCGGAGAACATCGCGGCCTGGCTGAACGAAAATCCGGCTCTGGCGGGCAAGACCTTCCTTCTCGTCGGCGATGGCGCGGCTCTTGTGCAACAGGTGCTGCCGCAAGCGCGGGCCTCTACCGCTAGCGCGCTGCCCGATGCCGTGGTGCTGGCGCGACTTGCCGCACAGCGCGACCCGGACGCGGCCGGACCGCTGCCGCTCTATGTGTTGCCACCCAGGATAACCCTCGCTCCCCACGGCGGACGTTTACGCCCCGCCCCTGAGGTTCCGCAAATATGAGCGGCGCCATTCGCCTCGAGCCGGCCCACGCGCGCCTGGCCGCGGCGCTGCACGAGACGAGTTTTGCGACCCCGTGGACCGACGACGAATTTGCCAAGCTTCTTGAGCAACCCGGCGTGGCCGGCCTGTTGTGGCAGGACGACGCACCGACGGGGTTCATCCTGATCCGCGCCGTTGCCGATGAGGCCGAGATTCTGACGCTGGCTGTCGCGCCGCCCCATCGACGGCAGGGGATCGGAGCCCTTTTGCTGGGTGAGGCCAGTGAAATGCTGCGGGCGGGCGGCACCCGCCGGCTGTTCCTGGAAGTCGCCGCCGACAATCCCGCGGCGCGCGCGCTCTATACAAATTCTGGATTCTTGGTTACCGGCCGGCGCCCGGCTTACTACGATCGCGGCCCGGGGCCGCGCGTTGATGCGATCGTCATGACCCTCGAACTGCAGGCGCGGCCTTCGCTAGCAGCGACGCACCACTAAAATATGCGGCACGCGCGGATCGGGATCGGGCGCATTGTCCTCGCGCTCGAGCGAGACGATTTCGTGGCCGTGGGCGGAGACGGAGCGCGGGACATTGTCCAAGGGCTGCGCGCCCCTCAACCGGACGGTCGCGAGGGCGCCGACGGGCATTTTCTCAAGCAGGAGTTTTGTCTTCACGAAGGTGAGCGGGCAGACGTCGCCCGTGATGTCTATGAAGAATGGCGCTGCAGTCATGGCTGACATATACCCTGCCCTCGCCCCCCTGAACCAGAGCAGGCGCGCCGGACCGCGCATTCCTGCGAGTGAGTCGC
Source organism: Fidelibacterota bacterium (assembly GCA_947473445.1). Taxonomy (GTDB): domain Bacteria; phylum Pseudomonadota; class Alphaproteobacteria; order Rhodospirillales; family Rhodospirillaceae; genus SHVO01. Next base: position 19,329 of record CANJEU010000004.1, read on the forward strand.
AGCGGGGCGGAGAACCGCAACCACTGTTTACATGCCAGCCACCCTTTACGGGCCAGCGACCCGCTCTATTATAGAGCCGTTCAGACTCGTTGACCTGACGTCGCCGCCAAGGATTTTAAGTATGACCACGCGCACCATGTCCCATATTGAACAAGTTTGCGCCGAGAAGGGCATGAAGATGACCGAGCAGCGGCGCATCATCGCGCACGTGCTCTCGGAAGCTCAGGACCATCCGGACGTCGAAGAGGTTCATCGCCGCTCGGTGGCGGAAGACCCGCGTATTTCCATCGCCACGGTCTATCGGACCATGCGGCTGTTCGAGGAAGCGGGCATCGTCAAACGTCACGAATTCGGCGACGGTCGCGCCCGTTACGAAGAAACTCCGGCGACCCACCACGATCACCTGATCGACGTGCGTTCGGGCAAAGTGACCGAATTCCATAACGAGGAGATCGAGCGGATCCAGCAGGAGATCGCGAAGGCTTACGGGTATAAACTCGTCGGCCATCGCCTGGAGTTGTACGTCCTGCCCCTAGATGCTGATAAAGCAACAGAACAATAACACGACATCTGGTGCTGCCCGGGGGTAGCTTCGCGGGATTATGGCTGTTGGCCAATCCCCCTAGCTGTTAAGAGTATCCCCATGGACGGTGCGCTTCGGAAACCCCTGGCTCTGCTTGGCCGGGCAACGGAATCGCTGAAATC
>CANJEU010000005.1 GCA_947473445.1 Fidelibacterota bacterium
ACGACCCCTCCCTACGCCCTCCCCTTTAAGGGGAGGGAAAAAACAAATGAAAGTCCCTCCCGCTCTTTCCTCGCGCCGTGCTAAACCGCGCGCACATCCCACCTCCGGCCGAGAGAAAATATGACCCCCGTTCGCCGCGCCCTTTTCTCCGTCTCCGACAAAACCGGCCTCGTTGCCTTCGCGTCCTTCCTGCACGGCCAGGGCGTCGAACTCATCTCAACGGGCGGCACGGCCAAAGCCCTGCGCGATGCGAAGCTTCCGGTGCGCGATGTTTCCGAGGTCACGGGTTTTCCCGAAATGCTCGATGGGCGCGTCAAGACGCTCCACCCCATGGTGCACGGCGGGCTTCTTGGCATTCGGGGCAATGCCGAACACGAAAAGACCATGGCCGACCATAAGATTCTGCCGATCGATCTGCTCGTGGTGAATCTCTATCCGTTCGAGGCCACCGTCGCGCGCGGCGGCGACTATGATGATTGCGTCGAGAATATCGACATCGGCGGTCCGGCGATGATCCGCGCCGCGGCAAAGAACCACGCCGGCGTGGCCGTCGTCGTTGATGTGGCGGACTACGCGGTGGTCGAAGCCGACATGAAAGCCAATAACAACGAAATCACTACGGCGACCAAAAAAGCGCTCGCCGCGCGCGCCTATGCGCGCACCGCCGCCTATGACGCGGCCATCTCCACATGGTTCGCCGCCGAACTGAAGGAAGAGTTTCCCCGCTGGCTGTCGTTCGCCGGCTCTCTCAAGCAGACGCTGCGTTATGGCGAAAACCCCCACCAGAGCGCGGGCCTTTACGTCACCGGCGATAAACGCCCCGGCGTTGCGTCCGCCCAGCAGGTGCAGGGCAAGGAGCTCAGCTACAATAATATCAACGACACCGATGCTGCGTACGAACTCGTCGCCGAGTTTACAGGACCGGCCTGCGCCATCATCAAACACGCCAATCCCTGCGGCGTTGCGCTCGGCGCCGATTGTCTCGACGCCTACACCAAGGCGCTGGTCTGCGATCCGGTCTCGGCCTTCGGCGGCATCATCGCGCTCAACCGTCCCATCGACGGACGCACGGCGGCCAAGATCACCGAGCTCTTCACCGAAGTCGTCATCGCGCCGGGCGCCGACGAGGAAGCCCGCGCGATGTTCGCGAAGAAAAAGAATCTGCGCCTGCTCATCACCGATGGCCTGCCCGATCCGGCTTCGGCCGGGCGCACCGTGCGCAATGTCGCCGGGGGATATCTCGTGCAGGGCCGCGACAACGGCCGCATCACGCGCGCCGACCTTAAGGTGGTCACCAAAGTCAAACCGACCGAGCAGCAGCTCGACGACCTCCTGTTCGCCTTCACCGTCTGCAAACACGTCAAATCGAACGCCATCGTCTATGTGAAAAACGGCGCCACCGTCGGCATCGGCGCGGGCCAGATGAGCCGCATCGACTCGGCCCGCATCGCCTTCTCAAAATCCAAGGACGCCGCCCAAGCCGCCGGTCAGACCGGCGCGCTCACGGAAGGTTCGGTCGTGGCCTCGGACGCCTTCTTCCCGTTCCCCGATGGTTTGCTGGTGACGGCCGAAGCCGGCGCTGTCGCCGTAGCCCAGCCCGGCGGCTCGATTAAAGACGAAGACGTCATCAAAGCCGCCGACGAGAAAGGCCTCGCCATGGTCTTCACCGGCATGCGCCACTTCCGGCACTAAGAAACAGGGTCAGACTCCATTTCTTGAGGCCAACTCTGACCCTATAGAGACGGCTCCTCGCGCACGCCCCGCAGGATAACGAGCCCGACGATCAGAAACACCGGCACCACGGCCATGCCGATCCGGTAGTTATCCGTCGCCAGGGCAATGCCGCCCACGAGGGCTGGCCCCGCGAACGCGGTCACTTTGCCCGAGAGCGAAAACAGGCCGAACATCTCCCCGCGCATCTCCGGCGGGCTGAGGCGCGCCATCATCGTCCGGCTCGCCGCCTGCACGGGACCGAAGAACGTGCTCATCACCAGCGCGGCGATCCAGAAGGTCATCGCCGTCGGCGCGGCCAGGACACCGACGGTGCCGATGATCAGCGCGAGCAGCGAAAGGGTGATCGTGCGCTTCGAGCCGATCTTGTCATCCACCCAGGCGAAGGCAAAAGCGCCGAGCCCCGCCGTCACGTTCAGCGCGATGCCGAGCACGATGACGTCCGCGAGCTCCATTCCAAACACCGCCGCGGCATACACGCCGCCCAGGGCGAAGACCGTATGCACGCCGTCGGAATAGATCATCGCCGCGACCAGAAAGCGCAGCGTGTTGCCATGCTTGCGCGCGTTGCGGAACGTCGCGATCAACTGACTGATCCCGCCGCGGATCGCCGTGCGGAGCGGCACCCCGCCGCCATCTTCCTTGACCATGAAGAACAGCGGCAGCGCGAATACCGTGAACCAGATCGCCACCAGCGGCGCCGTCGCGCGCACATGTTCGGCGGAATTCTTGTCGAGCCCAAAGGGCGGCGTCTCGGCTTGCACCAGTACGAACAGCGCGACCATCAGCGAGATCAGTCCGCCGAGGTAGCCAAGCGCCCATCCCCACCCCGAGACCCGGCCGAGCATGGAGGCGGGCGCAACATTCGGCAGCATGGCGTTGTAGAACAACAAGCCCACTTCAAAGCCGACCGTCGCGATCACAACGCAGACCAGCGCGAAGGGCACATCGCCGGCCTCTGGCCGGACGAACCACAACAACGCCGTCGCGATCACGCAGATAACGGACACGCCCGCGAGCCACGGTTTGCGGCGGCCGGTTTGATCGGCGATGGCCCCGATGACAGGGCTGATAACGGCGATGATCAGGCCCGCAAGCCCCATGGCGAGGCTCCACTGGCCGGCGCCGGTGTTCGCGTCACCCGCTACGCCCTGGGCAAAATAGGCGGCAAAGACAAAGGTGATGATAATGGTCGTGAATGCCGAATTGGCGAAGTCGAACAGCGACCACGCGATGACCGGCCCTTTTTTCATCTTAGACCCAACGCCTTCTGAACCCGCCACACCACATCCATTACGGCGAGCGCGTCTTCGCCGCTCACCTCCGTGGCTGAGCGGCTGCGAATAGCCCGCGCGAAACTTGTCATCTGCCGGCCAAGATTATTCGCGTCCCCCGGCACCGCCAGCGGCGCGCCGTCACGGGAGAGGGACCGTTCGATATAGTCGAGCGCATAGACCGCGCCATCCTTCAGCTCGACTGTCAGATCGCGCGTGCGGCCTTCGGTGATTCGGCTTGCGGTCACGTTGGCCGTCGCGCCGTCGGCAAAGGTGAGCACCGCGACCGCATGGTCCTTCGTGCCCGTGGCGCTCACATCCGTCACCGCCGCGCGTTTCACCGCCATCACCGCGTCGATGTCATGGACCATGAGATCGAGCACCACGTCGATATCCATCACCCGGGCGCTCGCCGCGTTCATACGGCGCGCCGTCAGTGTACGGATCTCGGAGATCGCGATGTTCTGCGCCAAAAGCGCCTGCATCGCCGCATTGTAGCGCTCTACGTGGCCGACCTGGAGACGAGCGTCGCCCTGCGCCGCCGCGGCAATCAACGCGCGGCAATCTTCTTCCGTCAGCGCGAACGGCTTCTCCACAAGGCAATGCACACCGCGTGCGAGCAAAGGTTCAGCCACGGTCCGATGGTCCGCGCTGGGCACGGCAACGATCACAGCATCGACATCGCCGGCATGGGCCAGCGAGGCCGCCGCGCGCGCGCCAATCACGGCGCACATCTGATGGGCGCGTTCAACTTGCGCATCCACAACGGCTGTGATGCGCACGTCCGTCAGGCTCTGCACGGCCCGCACATAGTTCGCGCCCATGGCGCCCGCGCCAATCAGGGCGAGGCGCATCGGCTGAATTTCGGGAGACGCGGGCGAGGCCATGGCGCTCGCCGATGTCACAGAGCGGCCGCGCGCACCGCCGCGATGATCTCATCTTGGACGTCGGCGGCGAGATAAGGATGCATCGGCAGGCTCACCACCTCTTGGGCGAGCCTTTCGGTCACGGGCAAGCCGCCGGCGGCCACGGGGAAGCCGCGATAGGGCGTCTGCGTGTGGATCGGCCGTGCATAGAATAAGGCGGTCGAGATGTTCTTCGCCGTCAACGCCGCGACAATCTTATCGCGCCGGGGCGAACTGATGGTGTATTGCGCCCACACGGACGTGCAGTCGGGGCGCACATGGGGCGTCGTCACCGCGCCGGCAAGGCCCGCGTTATAGCGGTCGGCGATGGTCTGGCGCGCTTCGCACTCTTCCTCGAAAATCGCGAGCTTCTCGAGCAGCACCGCGGCCTGAATGGAATCAAAGCGGCCCGTCAGACCGATGCGCATGTTCTCGTTGCGGTCGCGGCCTTGGCCGTGCACACGCACCTCTGTAAGCTTCCGCGCCCAGTCTTCGTTATTCGTGAACACCGCCCCGCCGTCGCCGTAGCAGCCTAGCGGCTTGGACGGATAGAAACTGGTGGTCGTGATGTCGGCGATAGCGCCGAGTTTCTTTGTCTTGTAACGCGCGCCGAAGCTCTGCGCCGCGTCGTCGAGAATGAGGAGGCCGTGTTTGTCGGCAACGCTGCGGATCGCGTCATGGTCGGCCGGCTGGCCGAACAGGTCCACCGGGATGACAACGCGCGGCTTCAGGCCCGTCTGCTCGGCGACCGCGATGGCGCGCTCCAGGGAGTCCGGATCCATATTAAAGGTATCGGGCAGCACGTCGACGAACACCGGCGTCGCGCCGACGATGGGGGCAACTTCAGCGGTGGCGGTAAATGTGAACGAGGGCACGAACACCGCATCGCCCCGGCTAATGTCCCAGGCCATCAGCGCCATCACCATGGCCGTCGTGCCGTTCGAGCAGCTGATCACATGCTGCGCGCCCGACAGCGCGCCCAGGCGCTTTTCGGCTTCGAGCACTTCCGGGCCCATGATGTACGCGCCGTGATCGAGCACGCGTTTGATGGCCGCTTCGATCTGCGCGCCAATGCGCGAGCGCTGCGCTTTAAGGTCGATCAGGGGCACCGGCGCGTGAGCGACCGGAACAGTGGCGGTATCGCGCATCAAACTAACCTTGTCGGGCTAACGATATGACCACCGGCAGAAAGCCGGGTACGAGACAACGGCACAGAACCTAGTCGCTCGTCATAACGCATGCAAATGGAATGGGTTGCGGCCTTTTGCGCCCCCTCAGGTTGCTGGGCCGCGAAGGGCGCCGTCTCTGGACTTTCGGGGAAGCGGCGGGTTAAGTGGGCCGACATCCTTGCTCCAACTTGTTTTTTCATGACCTCGTCCCCATCCCCTGACCCCGCGGTTCCCACCGGTCTCTACCGGCGGCTTCTGCGCGAGGGGGTGCTGCCGCACCTTGGCCTCTTCATCTCCGCCACCCTCTGCATGGTCGTCGTCGCCGTCTCGACCGCTGCGCTCGCCTGGCTCATGGACCCTGTCGTGAACCGGGTTTTTGTCGAACGCCGGGCCGAACTGCTCTGGCCGGTGGGCATCGCCGTGTTCGCGAGCTTTGCCTTTAAGGGCGCGGCCGCCTATGGGCAGACCGTCCTGATGACCCGCCTCGGCCAAAGCGTGCTTACCGACTTCCAGAACCGCCTGTTCCGCCATCTTTTGCGGATGGACCTGGGCTTTTTTGCGGCCAACCGCACCGGCACCCTGATCTCCCGCCTTACCACCGACATCGCCGCCATGCGCCTTGCGGTCTCCACGGCGCTCACGGGTCTCGGGCGCGAAGTTCTATCGGTGATCCTGCTGGTCGGGGTGATGTTTTACCAAGACTGGCTGCTGGCCTCGATCGCCTTCATCGTTTTCCCCGCCACCGTCATTCCCATCGCGCAGCTCGGCCGGCGCCTGCGCAAGGTCACGGCCAATACCCAGGCCCAAACCGGCGCCTTCATGACCATCGTGCAGCAGAGCCTCTCCTCCATTCGGCTCGTAAAAGCCTACCGCATGGAAGAGGTCGAGGCCGCCCGCGCCGAAGCGCTCACCACCCGCATCCGCGATCTCACCATTAAGGCCGAGCGCGTAAAGGCTCTGGCCAGCCCGCTCATGGAAACCTTCGGCGGCGTCGCGGTCACTGTCGTCATCGTGTACGGCGGCTGGCGCGTCATCAATGGCGACACCACCGCGGGTGCTTTCTTCTCCTTTATCACCGCGCTGCTCACGGCCTATCGCCCCATGAAGGCGCTGGCCAACGCGAACGCCCATGTGAACGAAGGACTCGCCGGCGCGCAGCGTCTGTTCTTGGTTCTCGATGCCCAGCCGGGCCTCGTGGAAAAACCCGGCGCCGCGCCGCTGGTCGTCACGCGCGGCGAAGTGAAACTCGAGAACGTCACCTTCTCCTACGACGCCGATGTACCGGCCTTGCGCGGCCTTTCCCTGACAATTCCGGCCGGCAAGACGACAGCGCTGGTCGGTGCGTCCGGCGCGGGCAAAAGCACCGTGCTCAGTCTCATCCCGCGTTTCTATGACGTCAGCTCGGGTGTGATCACCATCGACGGGGTCGATATCACCGGTGTGACGCTCGCGTCCTTGCGCGACGCCATTGCCGTCGTCAGCCAGGATGTCGTGCTGTTCGACGATACGGTGCGCGCTAATATCGCGTTTGGGAAGATCAGCGCGAGCGAGGCCGAGATCGAAGCCGCCGCGCAAGCCGCCGGCGCTTTGGATTTCATCACCGCCTTGCCCCAAGGTTTTGATACCATGGTCGGTGAGCGGGGTCAGACGCTTTCGGGCGGCGAACGCCAGCGCATCGCCATCGCCCGCGCGCTGCTCAAGAACGCGCCGATCCTGCTGCTCGATGAAGCCACCAGCGCGCTCGACGCGGCCAGCGAACGCCATGTGCAAACCGCCCTCGATCGTCTCAAGGAAGGCCGTACCGTGCTCGTCATCGCTCATCGCCTTTCCACCGTCGCCGGCGCCGATCAGATCTGCGTGCTCGATCAAGGCCGCGTCGCTGAAACCGGCACGCACGGCGCGCTCATGTCCAAGGGCGGTCTCTACGCCCGGCTGCACGACATGCAGTTCGCCGGCATCGCGGCGGATTAGCGGATGTCCCTGGAACGCGCGTTTTCCCTTTATGAATCCGGCGATCGCGCGGGCGCGCGCGCCGCGGCTGAAAATGTTATTACCACCGGCGCGGCAAACGCCGAGGCGCTGCATCTGCTCGCGGTCATCGCTCAGGATGAGAAGCGCCAAGCCGACGCCGAGGACTTCGCGCGCCGCGCTTTGGCCGCCTCGCCGGGCAATCCGCTCTATCTCAACACCCTCGGCAACGGGCTTATCGCCCAAGGGCGTACGGCCGAAGCCATCACTGCCCTTGAAGAGGCCGTGAAGGCCGCGCCGACGCAGGCCGATATTATGTTCAACCTCGCCAACGCCGAACGGCAAGCCGGCCGTCACGAGGTCGCGATCGACACCTATCATAGGGTCATCGCCCTGCGCCCCGGACATATCGGCGCCTATAACAATCTTGCCTTGCTTCTGAAATCCCTCGGCGATGCCGAGATGGCCGCGACCGTGCTCATCGAAGCGGCCGCCCGGGCACCCGCGTCGGCCGAAATCCGCTTTAATCTCGGCAACGCGCTGCACATGTCCGGGCGCCTCAATGCCGCGGAAAGCGCCTATCGCAAGGTGCTCGAACTCACGCCGCGCAACGCCGACGCCTATGTGAACCTAGGTGTGGTGCTGCGCGAAGGCGGACAGCGCGACGCCGCCGAACGTGCGTTCCAGGCCGCCATCGCGATCAATCCGGAAATGGCGCAGGCTTATGTGGGCCTTGCCGATCTCACCGATGACGGCAGCATGGATGCGGTGGCGCACCGGCGCGCGGTGCTTGCTCTCAAGCCCGATCTAGCCGCCGTGCGCTCGAGCCTTCTCATGTGCATGCAATATGTGCCGGGCCTCTCGCGGGCGGAGATTGCCGCCGAACATAAAAAATTCGGCGAGGTTCACGTTTCGCCAGCAACGCCCGCTTATGCGCCATCCCATGATTTCAATCCAAACCGCAAACTCCGCGTGGGCGTCGTCTCGGGCGACTTCCGCTTCCACGCCATGGCGTTCTTCGCGCTGCCGGTGTTCAAGGCCCGTCCGAAAGACCAGATCGAGCTGATCTGCTACGCGACGGGCGCCAAGGCCGATCACCACACGCTGCAGTTCCGCGAAAGCGCCGATCTTTGGCGCGACGTCCGCGCGCTGACTCCGGAGGCTCTTGCCGATCTCATCGTGCGCGATGGCGTGGACATCCTTATCGATCTTGCGGGCCATGCGCCCCATAACCGCTTACTCACCTTCGCGCGCAAGCCAGCGCCGCTGCAGGTCGCCTGGGGGGACTATGTCGATACGCGCGGCCTCGAAGCCATCGACATTCTGCTCGGCGATGCGATCCAAACCCCGCCCGAGGACGACCGCTACTATGTCGAACGGGTCGTACGTTTCGCGCCCGATTACATCTGTTATGCCCCTCCCGACTACGCGCCCCCCGTTGCAACGTCTCCCGCGCCGCGTAACGGTGGCCTCACCTTCGGCTCCTTCAGCGAAGCGACCAAAATCGGTCCCGCCGCCGTCGCCCAATGGGCCGCGGTGCTGCGCGCCGTGCCCAATGCGCGGTTTTTCCTCAACGGCTATTTGTGGACCGATGGCGCCCGCCAGGGAAAGATCATCAGCCTGTTCATGGATAACGGCATCGGTACCGAGCGTTTGTCCTTTGGCGCGGGCGGCGATCATCCCACCTTCCTCGCGCAATATGCCGAGGTCGATGCCATCATCGACACCACGCCCTATTCCGGCGGGCTTACGACCTGTGAATCATTGCTGATGGGCGTACCCGTGCTCACGGTGCCGGGCGATCGCTTCTGCGGCCGCCACGCCGCCGCCCACCTGGTCAACGGCGGCTATCCAGAAGGCGTGGCGATCGATGAAGCCGATCTCGCCGCCAAGGCCAAAGCGCTCGCGGCCGATCCCGCGCGCCTTGCCGCGCTCCGCCGCGACATCCGCGCGAACTTCCTCGCCTCGCGCGTCTGCAACGTCGAAGCGTTCGCCAAGGACTTCTACGGCGCCTTGCGCACCGCGTGGCGCGCCCTCGCGACTCAAAAGCGATAACGCCGGCCTACCCCGCCGTCATCGCGCTCAGCTGCCGGTTCGCAACCGTTAGCATCGAGAGGCTGATGGCATCGGCGGCCTTGATCTCGGCCAGCACCTGATCGTAGCGGTCGGTGCGCGACCGGTTGGCTTCCACCCACGCATCGAGAGCTTTCGCGCCCGTTGCCTTGCCGCCTTTGGCCGATTCCAGCACGCGTGTCGTGATGGTGGTCTGATGGGCGAACAGTTCTTCGATCGCCGCTGAAACCGCCAATCGATCCCAATGGCTCTGCGTGCCGAAGGTTTCGGTGCGTTCGCGCAAGGCGCCAAGGCCGAAGCGCTGTCCCACCAGGAAGTACATCTTGGCCACATTGGCCAGGGGTTGTTTGGTGTTGCCGGCGATGGTGTTGACGTCGTTGGCGGCCGCAAGGCGATACAGCGAAGCAACGGCGTGCGCCAGTTCGGCCGGCACGCCCTTCGCGCGGTATATCTCCGCTTGGCGCTCGACGTAGCCCGCGACTTCCTCCGACCAAAGGTCCTTGAGATTCTTCCGCAAGGTATCGACCGCCGGTTTCAGGCTCTTGATGGTCGCGGCCATATTGATGGGCACGGTGCAGTGACGCAGCATCCAGAGCACGCTGCGCACCACCATACGCTCGACTTCCCACAACATGGAAAGCTGCGCCTCGGCCGGCACTTTGTTGTCCAGCGCCTCAATGCCGTTCCACAAATCACGCAGCCCGTAAGCGGCACGCGTGACGGTATAGGCCCGCGCGATATCCACTGGTCCCATGCCGGTGCGTTCCATCAGCGCGTTGATAAACGATGGTCCGACGCGGTTGATGAAGCTGTTGGTGACGACGGTTGCGATGATTTCGCGGCGCAGTTTGTGTTTCTCGATGGCGCCGGCGTATTTTTTCTGCAGCGGCGCCGGGAAGTATTGATGCAGATCTTCCTCGACCAGCGGATCGTCCGGCAGGTCGCTGCTGACGATCTTGTCGTACAGCCACATCTTGCCGTAGCTCAGGAACACCGCGAGTTCGGGGCGCACGAGGCCGCCGCCCGCGGTCAGACGTTCCTGGAACTCCTCATCATTGGGCAGGAATTCAATGTCGCGGTTCAAAAGCCCGTCACGCTCGAACAGTTTCATGGTGCGCTGTTGCGCCTCCAGCAGCGCCGGAGCGCGGTGCTGCATCATGCTGATGGTTTGGCTTTGCTGATAGTTGTCGCGCAGCACCAGCTGGGCGACTTCATCCGTCATTTCCGCCAGAAGTCTATTGCGGGCTTCCAGCGTGATCTTGCCTTTGCGCATCTCGCCGTTCAGCAGAATCTTGATGTTCACTTCGTGGTCCGAACAGTCCACGCCCGCCGAATTGTCGATGGCGTCGGTGTTCAGGCGCACGCCTTCTTTCGCCGCTTCAATGCGGCCGCGCTGGGTCATGCCGAGGTTTGCGCCTTCCCCCACCACCTTCGCGCGGATCTGGGCGCCGTTGATGCGGTGCGCATCGTTGGCGCGGTCCGAGGCATCGGCATTGCTTTCGGTGCCGGCCTTTACGTAAGTGCCGATCCCGCCGAAGAACATAAGATCGACTTTGGCGCGCAGGATCGCGTTCAGGATTTCCGTCGGTGTGGCTTCGGCCTTGTTGATTTCAAGCAGGGCCTTCATTTCGGCCGACAGCTTGATGGTTTTGGCGCTGCGCTCGAATACGCCGCCGCCCTTGGAGATCAGCTTGGCGTCGTAATCGGTCCAGTTGGAGCGCGGCAGTTTGAACAGGCGCTCGCGCTCGGCAAAGCTTTTGGCCGGGTTGGGATCGGGATCGATGAAGATGTGCAGGTGATTGAACGCCGCCTGCAGCTTGATGTGTTTGGACATCAACATGCCGTTGCCGAACACATCTCCCGACATGTCCCCCACGCCCACGCAGGTAAAGTCCTGGGTCTGCGTATCGACGCCGATCTCGCGGAAATGGCGCTTCACGCACTCCCACGCGCCGCGGGCCGTAATGCCCATGACCTTGTGATCGTAACCGACGCTGCCGCCCGAGGCATAAGCATCGCCCAGCCAGAAGCCATATTCAGCCGACACGCCGTTGGCGATATCGGAGAAGGTGGCCGTGCCCTTATCGGCGGCCACCACGAGATAAGGATCGTCGACATCGCGGCGTACGACGTTGGCCGGATGTACGATCTTGTCGTTGACGACATTGTCGGTGATGTCGAGCAGGCCGCGCTGCAAGGTTTTGTAGCACTCGATGCCTTCGGCCAGGAAGGCTTCGCGCCCGCCGGTCGTGGGCGGATTCTTCACCACGAAGCCGCCCTTGGATCCCGTCGGCACGATCACCGCGTTCTTCACCATCTGGGCTTTGACGAGGCCAAGGACTTCCGAGCGGAAATCCTCGCGGCGGTCGGACCAGCGGATGCCGCCGCGTGCGACCTTGCCGCCGCGCAGGTGGATGGCTTCCACGCGCGGCGCATAGACGAACACTTCCACGTTCATGCGGGGCAGGGGCAGCTCTTCAATGCGCCGGCTGTCGAGCTTGAGCGAGACGTACCACTTCGGTTTTCCATCCGGGAACGGCTGGAAGAAATTGGTGCGCAAGGTGCAGTCGATGAGATTGAGATAACGCCGCAGGATACGGTCTTCGTCGGCATTGGTGATGCTGTCGAGGGCGCTGTCGATCTCCTTGCGGATGCTTTCGATCTTCGCGGCCGTCGCCTTGGCTTTCGGACCAGCATTGAGCGCGGGGTCGAAGGTCGTCAGGAACAGGTCGCACAGCAGACGGCCGAGCTTCGGATGCGCCGCAAACGCGTTCTCGATATAGGCCTGGCTGAACGGGAAGGCGGCTTGGCGAAGGTACTTCGCATAGGCCCGCAGAATCGTCACTTCGCGCCAGGCGAGGTCGGACAGCGCCACCAGCTTGTTGAAGCCGTCGCTTTCCATCTCGCCGGCCCACACGCGGGCAAAGGCGTCCTCAATTCCCTCGCGCACATCGGCCAGCGCGAACGGCGCCTTGCTCGAGATCGACATGTCGAAGTCGTGCAGCCAAACGCCGCCTGTGCCTCCCGCGCCGCGCGGCGTGACATGGAACGGCTCCTCGCCGATCACCTTGAAGCCCATATTTTCCAGCACGGGCATCACGTCGGATAACGGAATGGGCGTCGCCAGATTATAGATCTTGATATGCACCGTGCCGCCGGTTGCGCCCGGCGGCTGGTACACGTGGATATTCACTTTTTTGTTTTCAACGCAGGCGCAGATCCGCGCGATGTCGGACACGGCGGTCGCCGCGTCGAAGCGTTCGCGGTAGCTCGCCGGGAATCCGTGCGCGAACACGTCGGCAAGCTTTGCCCCTTCGGCTTCACCCTTGGCCTTAATCAGCGCGGCTTTGACCTCATCGCTCCACGCGCGCGCGGCGATGGCGATGCGCTGCTCAAGCTTGGCCGCATCGATTTTCGGAACCTGCCCGGGCTTGGTGGCGATGATGTAGTGAAGCCGCGCAAGCGGGCTGTCGGTCACCTGCGTATAGAAGGACGACAGGCGTCCATCGAGTTCGCGCACCAGGATGTCGCCAATGGTGACGCGCAGCGCCGTATCGAAACGGTCGCGCGGCACGAACACCAGGATCGAGGCAAAGCGTTCGAACCGGTCAAGGCGGATGAACAGCGCCGGGCGGGGGCGCTGCTGCAGATGCAAAATGCCAAGGGCGGTCTGCAGTAGATACTCGTCCGAGCTTTCGAACAATTCGTCGCGCGGCAGGTTCTCCATGATGTTCTGCAGGGCCTTGCCGTCATGGCCGTGCTTGCGGAAGCCCATCTTGTCGCGGATGCGGTCGATCTTGCGGCGCAGGACCGGCACGAAATTGGGGCTGTTGGTGTAAACGTCGGCGGTGAACAGGCCGACGAACATATGCATGCCCGTCACATTGCCCTTGGCATCGAAAATCTTCAGCGCCACCACGTCGAAATGCACGCGGCGGTGCACGGTCGATCGCTGGTTGGCCTTCACCACGAACAGCGCGCCGGGGCTATCGAGGAAGGCGGCGAACTGAGCCGGCACCGGCGCGCCATCGGCGATGCCTTCGAAGATCATGCGCTGGGTCTTCTTCAAAATCCCAAGGCTATTGGTGTTGTCGATTTTGAGGGTGCGGGCCTTGCCCTTGCCCGCGACGCTGAAGCGCCGATAGCCGAGGAAGGTGAAATGATCGTCGTGCAGCCAGCGCAAAAAGTCGGCGACTTCTTCGGCCAGTTCAGCCGTAACGCCTGGCCGCGCGGAATCGAAGTCGGCGGCGAAGTGGGCGGTCTCGCGGCGCATGGCCTGCCAGTCGGTGACCGAAAGGCGCACATCGGTGAGCACGGCGCGCAGATTGTCGCGCACCCGGTCGGCCATCTCCTCGCCCTCGATGGCGATTTCGATGTGCATCAGGGATTCAAGCTTGCCGCCCTTGGCGTCACCCTCGGTGTCGCCGAGGTCGGAGAGGCGCCCGCTTGCATCGCGTTTCGCCGCCAGGATGGGATGGATCAGCAGCAGCGCAGGGTGCTCCATGCGCTCGAGTTCGGCGCCCACCGAATCCACCAGGAACGGCATGTCGTCGTTGGCGATCAAGACGACCACGCGGTCATCCTTGCCTTCACGGATGCTGATCTTTTCTTTGCCCAAGGGGCGTTCCTGCAGGAACGCCCATGCGGCGAGGGCATCGTCGTACAGGGCCTGCGCGGTGCGGCCTTTCAATTCCTCAGGCGGCGAGCCGCGGTAGAACTGGGTGATGAACCGGACAAAAGCCGCTTTGTTGCCGGACTTCGGCGCCTTGCGCTGTGCGATCTGTGTGGCGGCTGCGATCACCTCATCAATGTCGGTGTCGTCGCTCGCCGGTACCCGCGCGTCCATGGCTATCCTCCCCCGAGATATGCTCGCGCTTCACCGTGCCTCAGGCACCCTCTTCTGGGGGTCCCATCGTATCACCCGCACGCCAAAGCCTTTGAGAAGGTTAGCATATTCTCGGTTATTCACACCATGTCGGTTTGCGTTTCCCAAGGAAGGCGTCAATGCCCTCGGCCGCATCCCTCAACATCATGTTCTCGGTCATGACCGACCCCGCATATGTATAAGCGTCCGCAAGCGGCAGATCGATCTGCCGGCTGAACGCTTCTTTCCCGATGGCCAGCACGCGGCCGGACTTCGCGGCGATTCCCGCGGCCAGGGCCTCGACCGTCTCATGAAGTTTTGATGACGGAACGGCGGAGTTCACAAGCCCGATGCGCACCGCCTGCGTCGCATCGATCATCTCACCGGTCAGCAGCATGTGCATGGCCGCCTTGCGCCCCACCGCGCGCGTCAGGGCGACCATGGGCGTTGAACAGAACAGGCCAATATTCACCCCGGGCGTGGCGAATCGCGCATCGTCCGCGCACACCGCCAGATCGCACGTGGCCACCAATTGACAGCCCGCCGCCGTCGCAATGCCGTGCACTTGCGCAATCACGGGCTGGCGCAGGTTCGTGATCGCAAGCATCAGTCTCGTGCAGGTCTCGAAGGTTTGTTCCATGAAGGCGCGATCCGCATTGGCGCGCATTTCCTTGAGGTCGTGACCAGCGCAGAACGCCGGCCCCGCGCCGCGCAGGATCACGCATTTGATCGCTGTATCCTGCGAGATGCTCTCAAGCGCCTCAATCAGCGCGACCATCAATTCCATCGACAGCGCATTGCGCGCCTGGGGCCGCTCCATGGTGAGGGTGGCCACAGAGCCTTGATCGAAACGGGACACGACGGACATGGATGCTCCTCTGCGCGCAATGCGAGGTCTACAGGTTAATCGCCGGTCACGGCCGTTTCCAGCGCCGTGCGGGACGATGGTGCGCTGTTAGAAGCCTTCTGTCCTCCGCGATACAGTGCCATAAACCGCACGCATCTCGCGGAAAGGTACAAGATGCCGCTTATGTTTGATGAAGATTGCGACGACACGTTTGCGCGCCTCGGTGAAGCCCTCGCCGCTATTGCGTTGCTACGGACCGATGCAACGTCGATCGCCGCGATGCACCGCGGTTGTCACGAGACCGTCCAGCACCTTTTCAAAACGGCCGGCATCTGGGCGCGTCTTCGCGCCCTCTACAGCGTCGCATACAAAAATCGCAAGGTTTGGGGCGCGTTCCCGGGCGAGCTCAGGGATTTGCGGCGCTTTATCACGGCACCGTTCGCGCGCGGCGTTGAGACGTCGATCGAATCCCTTGATCGCGTTCTCTTGGAAAAAATGACGATCGCCGCGCTGCAGGATGCCGACGAGCGCCTCTACGGCCGCACTGAGACGACGCATGTCGGTTGGGCGAAAATCTGGAGCCTTGATGAGCATACGGCGCGGCAGTGGCGCACGGAAAAGGACTCGCCGTTCCGCAACCTCGTCGCGCAAATGCTCCGGGCCGAACGTTTGCGACCGGAAAGCGGCCAAAGACGTTCCAATCCCCGCGCGCGGCCGCGTGCGGTCAGCATAAGGCTCCAAACTTAGATCGGGTTCGCCGGCACAGGGCCGCTAGGCCGGAACGTAGGTCAGCCTGACCACATCATCATCGATGCGGTCATGGGCCGTCAGGCGCAGCGGTGGCCGCGGCCCCGCGAAATACGGTGTCCCCTGACCGAGCACGATGGGATGCCGATAGATTCGATATTCATCGATCAGCCCGGCGCCGGTGAGACTTCCCGCAAGATGTGGTCCGGCAATCTCGATCTCGCCCTCATGCGCGGCCTTCAATTTGCCGATCGCGCCCTCAACATCATCCTTGATGAGCATGGCGTTGGGGCCGACGGCTGAAAGTGTGCGCGAGACGACCCACTTCTTTTGCCGGCGCCAGGCGGCCGCGAAAGCGCGCCGATCCGCATCCCATTCCGGATGTTCGTCATCCCAATAGCGCATGAGCTCGTACATCACGCGCCCATAGATACTGCCGGTCTGCCCCTCGGCCTCTGCGATGAAATGGCGGAAGAGCTTAGCGCTGGGCCCAAACTTCATATGGTCGACGTAACCGTCGAGCGACTGGTTCATCCCAAATACGAGCTTGGCCATACCGCGTCCTTTTCGATCACGCCGCAATTTGGAGACTAGAGGGTTCGACCCATGGCTTCGGGTCCCCCGGAGGGGAAGTACTACACAACAGATTTAGAGAAATGGAGCGGGCGAAGGGATTCGAACCCTCGACCCCGACCTTGGCAAGGTCGTGCTCTACCCCTGAGCTACGCCCGCTCAAAGCTGGGGGCTACGTGCCGCCCCCTCAGGAGAGGGCGGGACTATAGCTATTTGGAAACCCATTGCAAGGCTTTGCGCGCGCGTCGGGGCGACTTCTTTTTGGACCCCAAAGGCCTGTCACCGTTGAAAAAACCCTTGCCAACCCTGGCGGGCCGCCACATCTAACCGTCTAGAGCGGGCGCCAAAGCTTCGCCAATCGTCGCCCCCGGGCTTAAACTCGCGGTCTCGCGCCCGTCATGGGCCTCGGCGGGCCGGAAGACCAGGATAGGACTGATATTTCATGCTGATCGGACAAGGCGACGCCGCCGGGGCCCCCCCGGCCCCCAAAGACCTGATCATCGACACCGATACCGCCCGGTTCATGGAAGACGTCATCGAGGCGTCCAATGCCGTTCCCGTCATCGTCGATTTCTGGGCCCCTTGGTGCGGCCCGTGCAAACAGCTCACCCCGGCGCTTGAAAAGCTGGTGAAGCAGTACGGCGGCAAGGTGAAACTCGCCAAGATCAATGTCGACGAGAATCAGGACCTCGCCCAGCAGTTCCGCGTGCAATCGATTCCGGCGGTCTACGCTTTCAAGGGCGGCCGCCCGGTCGACGGTTTCATGGGCGCGTTGCCCGAAAGCCAGCTTAAACAATTCGTCGATCGTCTGACGGGCGGCGGCGGCTCGGTGCTCGACGAAGCCATGGCCGAAGCCGAGGCGTTCGTGGCCGAGAATAATCACGAAGACGCGCTGGCCGTTTACAAAGAGGTCCTCGCCCAGGACCCGAGCCACGTGAAAGCTCTCGGCGGCGCATTGCGGGCGTACCTCGCCCTCGGTCAGGACGACCTCGCCAAACAGGTGCTCGCCGATCTGCCCGAGCAGATGAAGAACGCCCCGGACGTCGCCGGCGTTCAGGCCGCGCTCGATCTCAAGGAACAAAGCGCGCAGGTGGCGGGCGGGGCCGATCTTTCGGCGCTCGAAGCCAAGGTCGCCGCCGACCCCAAGGACATGCAGTCGCGTCTTGATCTCGCCGTCGCGCGTTACGGCGCCGGCGCGCGGGAGCAGGCCATGGATGAGCTGCTCGAAATGGTGCGCAAGGATCGCAAGTGGAACGAGGAGGCCGCGCGCAAACAGCTCGTGAAATTCTTCGAAGCCCTCGGTCCCGCCGATCCGCTCGCGGTCCAGGGCCGCCGGCGGCTGTCTTCCATTCTGTTCGCATAAACATGCGCAGCCCGATCCAAACGCGCTACGAGGATATGCCTGAAGAGCTTCCCATCTTCCCGCTCAGCGGCGCGCTGTTGCTGCCCTGGGGTCGACTGCCGCTCAATATTTTCGAACCGCGCTATCTCAATATGTCGCTCGATGCGCTCGGTGCGGGCCGCATCATCGGCATGGTGCAGCCCGACGATGACCGGAACGCTAAAACCGAGGGCGCCGCAAATGCCGAGCCTTCGGTTTATTCCGTCGGATGCGCGGGCCGCATTGCTTCGTTCGAAGAAACCGAGGACGGACGCCTGCTCATCATGCTCAAGGGTCTGTGCCGGTTTTCGATCACAGATGAAATCGAAGGCCGCAAGGGCTACCGGCGCGTGAAGGCATCGTACGATGCGTTTAAAAGCGATCTTGAGGTCTTCGCGAATTTCGAAGCGAACCGCGAACTATTGTTCGAACGCCTGCGCCCCTATCTCGAAGCCCACGCCATGCCCATCAGCGTGGACGTGCTCAAAGGCCTGTCCGATTCCGCGCTGGTGACATCCGTGTGCATGGTCTGCCCCTTCGATCCGCGCGAGAAGCAGGCGCTGCTGGAAGCGCCAACGCTCAAGGCCCGTTACGAAATCCTGCTCGTGCTTTTGCAAATCGCCGCGTTCGAGGCGACCGGCATCGATACGCCGCGCCAATAAGGAGATCACCCCGTGACCGCCGACATCGATCCCAAACTGCTCGAGATCCTCGTCTGCCCGCTCACCAAGGGACCGCTGGAGTATGATCGCGACGCAGGCGAGCTCATCAGCCGCAAAGCCGGCATTGCCTATCCCATCCGCGACGGCATCCCCATCATGCTGCCCGACGAAGCGCGGCAGCTCGAAGAGTGAGCGCGCCAGTGTGAGCCCGGAAGAGGGCGTCTGGCCCGAAGCGCTCGACTACGACCCCAACACCAGAATTCTCCATGTACGTTTCGAGGGCGGCGAAACCTTTGCCTTGCCCGCTGAATATCTGCGCGTTGAAAGCCCGTCGGCAGAAGTGCAAGGCCATAGTCCCTCGCAGAAACAGACCCTCGGCGGAAAAGCCGGCGTGGGTATCGGTAAAATCGAACCGGTCGGCAATTACGCCGTGCGCCTCGTCTTCGACGACCGGCACGATACCGGCATCTACTCCTGGCGCATCCTGCACGAACTTGGCCGCGAGCAGGAAGCGCGCTGGGCGCGATATCTCGACGCGCTGAAGGCAAAAGGTTTGAGTCGCGAGGGCTAGGTTCTAGCCGCCCGCATCCAGCACGGCGCTCAATCCCGCCAGTGCAGGATAGGGATGCGCGATCAAGTTGATCGCAATTGCATCGACGTAAGGCCCATATGCGCCCTTGTCGGAGAATCCGGCGATGAAGCGCGCGACATCAAACAAGGGGCCAAGCGCAGGCACGACGCCGCCGCCGATGTAACATCCGCCTTTGGCGGCGAAGATCATCGCCATGTCACCGGCGCACGCGCCCAGCACCTCGGAGAAAAAGCCGACCGCTTCAATGGCCAAGGGATCACCCGCGGCGGCATGCGCGGAGACAGCCGCCGGTGTCGCCGCCGTTCCGCCGAGCGCCTTATAAATCCGAAGCAACCCTCCGCCGGAAATCAAATCCTCCCAACTTGGCTTCAGGCGCCACAGTTTGCGCAGGGGCTCGGGCGTTTCGCGCGGCATCACCGCAAGCGCATGACCGCCTTCGCTTGGCGCCGCGGTCCAACCGCGCCCGCTCGGTATAAGCGCGCCGACGCCAAGTCCTGTCCCAGACGCAACGACAACGCGCGCGCCGTCCTGGTGCGGGCGTTCGCGCCAGCCCACAAGATCTGCGCCGGTCAGATGCGGCAGCGCCCACGCCACCGCTTCAAGATCGTTGGCCAGTGCGAGGGCGGCCACACCAAGCTCCTGCGCCAAAGCTCCGCGTTCCACCCGCCAGGGAAGATTGGTCAGTTGCACCACGTCGCCCTGCACGGGACCGGCCAGAGCAATCGCCGCGCGCGTCGGTTTTGCCGGGGCCTCTGCGATCACATCGGCGAGCAGCGCTTCGAGCGACGGGAAGTTCGCGCTCTCGCGCGTATAGACACGCGGCCACGGCGCGCCCGCCGCGCGAAACGCGATACGCGCATTTGTGCCGCCAATATCGGCCAGCAGATCAACCTGCATTCGTCAGGTCCCGTTCAGCGCGCCCAGGAAGGAATCGCGCCAGAGATCGATGTTCTGCTCTTGGACATTCGCCATCAGACTGTTCCACCGGGCTCTGCGTTCCTCTAGCGGCATTTTGAGGCCGCGGTGCA
>CANJEU010000006.1 GCA_947473445.1 Fidelibacterota bacterium
AAATACCCTTGTCCAGTAGCGCTTGAAAGAGCGGCGCAAAGCGGGCGCCGGCGGCGCCGTCGATGGCTTCAGCCGACCGGGGCGGCTCACCGTCCTGGAACGAGAGCCAGAAGATAGAGCCGATGCGGGCGAAGCCGACCGTGCGGCCGGTGGCTTTCAACGCGGCCGTCGCCTTGGCTTCAAGGATCGCGCCCATCTCGTCGAGCTTGGCGATGACATTATCGCGTTCGAGAATTCTCAAGGTTGCCAGACCCGCGGCCATTGCCACCGGATTTCCCGACAATGTCCCGGCCTGGTAGACCGGACCTTCCGGGGCAATATGCGACATCAGAACGCGCGAACCGCCATAGGCCCCGACCGGCAGACCACCGCCGATGACCTTGCCGAAGGTCACGAGATCAGGGGTGATGCCATAGTAAGCCGCGGCGCTGCCCTTGGGCACGCGGAAGCCCGAGATCACCTCGTCGAAGATGAGCAGCGTGCCGTGTTGTTTCGTCAGGGCGCGCAGCTTCTGCAAAAACGCGGGACGCTGCAGCAGGAGTCCATTATTCGCCGGGACTGGCTCGATGATAACGGCGGCGATCTTGTCACCCTCGGCGGTAAACAGCGCTTCGAGCTTTGCTTCATCGTCGAGCGGCAGCACGCGGGTGAGCGCGGCGAAATCTTTGGGCACCCCGGCCGACGAAGGTTGGCCTGCGGTGACGAGGCCCGAGCCCGCCGCGACCAGCAGGTGATCGGCGTGGCCGTGATAACAGCCCGAGAACTTCAAGACGAGATCGCGGCCCGTTGCGCCGCGCGCGAGGCGGATCGCGCTCATGGTTGCTTCGGTGCCTGAGGATACGAATCGCACCTGCTCGAGCCCGGGATATGACGCTACGACCCGTTCGGCCAGATCGACTTCACCGCGACAGGGCGCGCCGTAAGTCGTGCCCAGCGCCGCGGCCTTCTGGATGGCCGTTACAACTTCGAGCGGCGCATGGCCAAGGATCAGGGGCCCCCACGAACCGACGAAGTCGAGATAGCGTTTGCCTTCTTCGTCGGTAACATAAGCGCCTTCACCTTTGGCAATAAAGCGCGGCGTGCCGCCGACAGAGCGGAACGCGCGCACGGGCGAATTCACGCCCCCCGGAATGAAGCGGCGCGCACGCTCGAACAAGGCGGTATTGGTCTCGGTCACTGGATCTTCTCCTTAGGAATAGGATTGCGCGACGTTTCCCCATGAAGCGCATCCTGCATACCGCGTAAATAAGCTTGCACCGCCACCGGACCCGATTCCGTGGCCAGCGCGCGCAGACCTTTCAGGGGCGCGTGCGCGAGGCGCCGGGCAAAGGCTTCGGCCCATTGGCGCAGACCGTCTTCAGTGGTGGCGGACTTGGGCAGACGGCGCAGGCTTTCAACAGCCGCGCGCTGGTACTGCATGGTGAGATCCTGGATCAGGGCGGAGGCCTCGCGAATCGCATATTCGCCCCGCAAGCGGTCAAGATGTTCGTCGATGACAAGGCGTGCCGACGCCAGTTCCTTGAGCCGCTCGGTCCGCCCGAGGGCGGCATCTGCGATGACCGCGTCCATGCCAAGGCGCGTCAGGCCCGCGATAAGGCCCGCGGCCGGGTCGACGTTGGGCGGCACGCCGAGATCGATAATCAACACGCCGCGCGCGGGCACCGCCGCGGCGATGCGCGAGGCCACCGTCAGGTCGATGATAGGCTCTGCGCCGCCAACGGCGGTGATGATGACATCGACCGCGCTCGGATCGGCGAGGAATGCGTCGAGCGGACGGGCCTCGCCGCCGACTTCGATAGCGGCTTCCTGCGCTGTTTCAAAGGTGCGGTTGACCACCGTCATCGCCAGCCCTTGTCCCGCGAGCACGCGTCCGGCGCGGCGGGTCATGGGCGAAACGCCAACAAGCGCGACCCGGCCGCGTGACCCATCCACATGCGCGAGCGCGCGCTTCACCGCGTAATCTGCGAGCGACTCGACGCTAGCCGTCCCGGCGATTTCCCGGTGCACATCCTGGGCGGCGCGCAGGGCTTCGGCGAACAGATAGTCGAGCTGCGGGCCACATGTGCCCGCGGCTTTGGCCGCGCTCCAGGATTGGCGCACTTGGTTATAGATTTCGCGCTCACCGGCCTGGGCCGAATCAAGGCCCGCGGCCACCAGGAACAGATGCTCGGCCGCGCCTTCGCCCGTCCACGCCCGGAACACCTGACGCACGTCGCCCCCGGCCAGAATGTCGCGGAACACTTCGCCAAGGGCGTCGCGGCAGTGTTGCACTGCGAGAGAATCGTCGCCGGCCAGAATAAATTCGATGCGGTTACATGTGCCGATATAGGCGAGTTCTGGCACGCCAAGGCGGGCCGCGAGGCCGCGCAGGCGCTCTTCGATCTCGCCCTTCGGCCAGGCGAGACGCCCAAGCCGCTCGACTCCGGCCGATTTATACGAGGCGCCAATGAGCGCGAACTGTTCCATAGGGGCGAAATAGCATAGACCTTCCCACGGATTGTCACAGGTATGTCACCGCGCTTAAAATCACCGGTACATTAACGGCGTATGGATCGGGCGGTGGTTAATGTCGGACGGGGAGAAATGTAAGGGCTGCAGGGACGGCGAGGATTTCCCCGTTCCGTTCTCCATGGCTTTCCAGCCGATTGTCGATGTGATCGACCGGCGTATTTATTCCTACGAAGCCCTCGTCCGCGGACCGGACGATGAAAGCGCCGCCAGTGTCCTCGCAAGGGTTACACCCGAGAACCGCTACACGTTTGACCAAGCGTGCCGGGTCAAGGCGATCGAGCAGGCGGCGGCGCTCGGGCTGACGCGCCGCTTGAGCATCAATTTTCTTCCCAACGCCGTGTATGAGCCGCGCGCCTGTATCCGCGCAACGCTGGCGGCCGCCGACCGTTCGGGCTTCCCGCTGGATCTCATCACGTTCGAGATCACCGAAGACGAGCGCATTATCGACGCCCCTCACCTTCAAGCCATCATCACCGAATATCGCCGTCACGGCTTCCGCGTGGCGCTCGACGATTTTGGGGCAGGCTATGCGGGCCTTAACAGCCTCGCCGACCTCGGCGTCGATGTGGTGAAACTCGACATCGCCCTGGTGCGCGAGATCGACCATGACCCCCGCCGGCGGGCTATCGCGCTGGGAATGATCCGGGTCTGCCATGAATTGGGAATCGAAGTGGTGGCCGAGGGTATAGAACGGCCATCGCAAATCGAGCCTTTAGCAGGCGCCGGCGTGCGGCTGATGCAGGGTTTCTTATTTGGCCGCCCACGATTGAACGGACTCGTGACCGACGCGGAAATTCAGTTTTGAAGTTAAAGCAGGCAGCAAACGCCTTCATCGCGAACGCTTATTTTTCTGACTAAAGAGTGGTATTTGGAAGCCTTCCGGGGGACTTCCATGCGTCACATCGTTTTCATCATCATCCTGGCGCCCTTGATGGCTGCTTGCGGCCCCGCGTCGCGCCTGTCGTGGTCGGAGCGCGCGTATATTCATTGCCGTGAGACTCTGCGCGAGCCGGGCGCTTGCATGCCTGAAGTCACCACCGCCTGGGAGCGCCTCGCGAGCGCCTGCGGCATCCGCGACAATGTCCTGCGGGTCTGCGACGCCGAGTTCGACCGGCGTTACGCTTGTCAGGTTTCGACACGTGAGGTCAAAAAAACCGACTATAAGGGCAACGTCACCACCATCAAGGAGGAATTCCGGTCCGGTCCTGGATGCTCCATGAGCACCGGCGAACTCTCACGATTGCAATTTGCATTCCAAAGCGAATGTTTGGTCGACCGCAATCCACCTGACGTGTCATCCCGCGAGGGCGCGGCATGTGATTGTAGCTACGGGAGTTGCTCGTTCGACTATCCGCACGTGTCCGACGAAACCGCAGTCAGGTATTTCCCGGAGAAGGCCGACAAATAAAAAAAGGCCGGGGAATCCACCGGCCTTTTTCGCTTCTACGAAGACGCGTTAGTTATAGGTGCGCGGAACCTTGAAATAGTCGAAGCTCAAATCGCGCGCTTTGCCGGCTTGGCCGTCGCCTTGCAGAAGGTCTTTCAAATCGTAGGCCGGAGCCTTCTGAAGATCTTCCTTGCTCATCGGAACGACGTAACCGTTTTTATCCTCCGAATAGTCGAGCACCGACCAGGGCACGGGAGCGTATTTTTCGCCCATGCCGAGCATGCCGCCGAAACCGACCGCGGCAAACATGATGCCGTTGGAAAGCTTATCGAGAACAACGTCTTCGACGTGGCCGACTTTATCGCCGGTCGCGTCATAGACCGCCGTACCTTTGACTTTAGACGCAAGAATCGCGCTGGTATGTCCTTCGGGTGTGGGCATGTGATCTCCTTCATATAATAGCCGAAGGCGTAACGGGGCCTGGGAAACGTTTGTTCCGTCGGACGTTTTCCATGAAGTTGCCTCGATCCCAGCAAAATCTACCCGCCGCACGCGCGACGGGTAGATATGTTGCGAGTCCCCTAAAAGCCGAAGCTGACACCGGCCCGCACGATGTGGCTGGTGCGATCTTCCGCGCCGAACTGCGCGGAATAACCGACATGCCAGAGTCCACGGCCCATCTGGCCTTGGAGACCGAGCGCGACTTCAGCGTAGTCCTCTTCCAGGGTGGGGAGCGTCACGTTGATCGCGCCCATGGCATGTTGGGCGCTGGCGAGCGCGATGGCGACATCGCGCGTCTCGTCTTCCATCTGCCAGTTGTACGACAGGCGCAGCGATGGCGTGACTGAACCAAGGTTGCCGTAGACTTCGCCGCCCAGACCAGCGACCTGCGAGGTCAACTCCTGTTCCGGCACCATGATATTGCCACCGGCTGCACCTGTTTCGGTGTAGGCGTCGAGGGTGGCGCGGTCATAGCTGAACGTGCCCACCGGACCGCCCATGATGCCGCCGAAGTCGTGCGCATAGCCCGCTTCGATGAATCCGCTGATGAGCTTTCCATCCGTAGTGCCTCGCGCCGTCAGACCGTACGCGGCCGGACGCTCAATGCCGTCGAGATCTACATGCCCACCCGAGACTCCGGCAAAGCCGTGGAACCCATCGCGGGCGAACTGAACATAGCCGCCGAACGAGTAAGCCGAGGCATCGGCTTCATGACCGGTGTCGAGTTCCGTCGTTTGCTTGCCGTAGCCGAGAGCAAGACCGGCGGAGAAGTCTTCGCTGAAGCCATAATCGACGCCGACCGTCCCGCGCGTGCCGTTTCTGGCAACGTCAGACCCCGGCCCCGCCACGTCCTTCCATGTGTCGTCGTTATAGGTCCCTGAAATCCAGGCGCTGAAGCCTTCGGTCGTCGCGCCGGCGTAGTGACGGACATTGAGGTGCGAGGCGATGTTCGCGGCGTTGGTCTGGGCGAGCGCCATGGCGCTTTGACCTGTAAGCACGAGGCTTTCGGGCGCCATTTCATCCATGGCGGCCAGATATTGCGGATCGACGTAAGTCGGCAGCGTCAAACGGTAGACGAGGACGTGCGTGTCGCTATCGACGCTTTGCGCACAGTTCTGCCCACCGACGCTGCAGGAAGAAGACAGGAAGTCGTTGTCGTTGCCGACAAACAGGAAGAAGTCTTGCGGCGCGCCCTCTTCAAGGACGGGAGCCAGCGCAAGACCTTCCCATTTTTCTCCGAGCGTAAGGCGCGTGGGCGTCACGTTGTTCAGGTTTTCGCCGAACTTCGCGAGCTGTGTGGAGTTCAGCATGTTCACGAGTTCCACCTGCTGGACCGGTACGATGCTGGAATTGAGAACGCCGTTGGTCGCAATCGGGGTAGTGGTCGAGGAGAAATTCGTTCCGGTGATATTCGTGGCGCCGGTTGTATCAACCAGCAGGATCGTCTTGTACACCGGATTGGTCTGCGTTTGGCCGAGGCCGTTGCCGTCGCGCGACAGCACGAGGAACTGATTGCTGTTGAGCGCGAGCATGTCCGACTGCGCGGCGGTGCGGTTCGGCGCTCCGGTGCCGGTCGCGTTGAAGACCGGAAGCTCAAGCACGTACTCGGCGATCGGCGTGCCAGGCGTTCTAGAGCCCGCGATGTCGTAGATCATCAAGCGCGTATTGTTGCGGGTCTGCTGACTGGTGCCGTTGGTGTCTTGCATGGTCGCGCTCTGCAGCAGGGTCGCCAGTTTCTTGCCGTCCGGCGTCACCGCCATACCTTCGAGACCCTGGTTGAGGCGGCGGCCCGTGGTGGAATCCACGAGCGAGCTGAAGGTCAGATTGCCTTGGGCATCGCGCGGCGTCAGCGCGGCCGGCGGACGAATCACGCCCTGCAGCTGGCCGGTTCTATTAAAGTAGTAGACGTTCGCGCCGTATTCGTCCGAAACGTAGAACGAACCATCGCGCAGGAAGCGCAGCCCCTCGGCGTCGAGGGCAATCCTGCCCGCAGCTGGGCCGGTGGTGGAGCCGGGAAGCTGGATGCCGTTCTGGGTGACGACGCCCGTCGGTCCCGTCCCAGGATCAAGACCAGTGGTGAGGTTGCCGTTGAAGTCGCGGAAGAAGAAGCCGCCCTGCTGGGTCAACACCATCTGATTTTGTGACGAGACATCCGCCGGCAAGTTGGCTGAACCCGTATACGGCGTGAAGGTGAAGCCGAACTGGCTGACCCGGCCGGCATAATCGCTGAACGTCACTTGGCCGACCCCGTTGGGGCCGCGATCAGGCAGTGAGAAGATCGTGCCGGCGTAACCGGTCGAGGTCTTGCGCCAGCTGGAGAGCATGAGATCCATGCCGGAGAATGCGCCGAGGGTATCACCGTTGAAATCACGTGTGCTGGCCGGTAGCCGCGCCATGCCTTGAAGGCCCTGGTTGACGAAGGTGCGGCCACCCAACGTTACCTGCGTGGTGCCGGCGGTGGTGATCACATTTGGTGCGGTAAAGCTTTGCGATGCGGCGAATGCGGCGGTGGCGTTCAGCGCACAGAGCGCCACGCCAACGGTAAGGGCCGACTTGATCTTGGATTTCATAATACCCCCTGAACGAGAAACATCTCTCGCGAAGGGGTTTTAAAGATGTTGCGTGACGGTTTTGTGTGAGGGCTGTGACGGTGGGGTCAATTCACGAGGCGCGCGAGCGCTTTCACAACCGCGCCCCGCACGCGCCTTGCATCGGGCGGCGTGGCGCAGAAGAACCAATCGACGAGACGCCCGTCGCGTCCAATCAGATATTTGGTGAAGTTCCACCAGGGCCGGCCGAGCAGGCCGGCCTCATCCGCGAGCCACTTAAAGAGCGGGTCCGCTTCCGGTCCCTTGACGTGGCGTTTTTCCGCAAGCGGAAACGTTACGCGAAACTTTGTCTCGCAAAACGAGGTGATTTCGGTGGCGCTGCCCGGCTCCTGCGCGCCAAAGTCGTTCGACGGAACGCCCAGAACAACAAGACCCGCGGCTTTATGTTCGTCCCAGAGCGCTTGCAGCGCGGTGTACTGCGGCGTGAAGCCGCAGGCCGAAGCGGTATTGACGATCAGCAGCGGACGCCCGCGATATGCGCCAAGGTCGATGGGGACGCCACCGTTCAAGGCCGAGAGATGAAAGTCGTAAGCGGTGATCATTCTACCGATAACCTTGTCATGCCGGCCTCGAAGCCGCCGGATTGGCGCTTCCAGAGACGAGCGTAGGTGCCGCCCGCGACGAGCAGCTCTACGTGGCTGCCGACCTCGACGATCCGCCCCTGATCCATGACGATCAACCGGTCCATCTGCGCGATGGTCGAAAGCCGGTGCGCGATGGCGATGACCGTGCGGCCCACCATCAGCGAGGAGAGTTGTTCCTGAATCGCGGCCTCGACATCGGAATCAAGCGCCGAGGTCGCCTCGTCCAAAACCAGGATCGGCGCGTTCTTGAGGATGACGCGCGCAAGGGCGATACGTTGACGCTGCCCGCCAGAGAGTTTGACGCCGCGTTCGCCGACCTGCGCATCGAACCCTTTGCGGCCCTGCCAATCCTCAAGCGTTTCGATGAACTCGAGCGCATGCGCGCGCTTCACCGCTTCATATATTTCGGCATCCGTCGCGGTGGGGCGTCCGTAGCGGATATTTTCGCGGATGGAGCGGTGCAGCAGCGACGTGTCCTGCGTCACCATGGCGATCCCGGCGCGTAAGGATTCCTGCGTCACGCCGGCGATGTCCTGCCCGTCGATAAGAATACGTCCTGAATCCACATCAAAAAAGCGCAGCAGCAGATTGACCATTGTGGACTTGCCGGCGCCCGAGGCGCCCACGAGGCCAACACGTTCACCCGGCTTGATCGCAAGGCCGATCCCATGCAGAACACCGCGCGCCGTGCCGTAGCCAAAATGCACATCCTCGAAGGTGATGGCACCCGTGGTGATCACCAGCGCCTTCGCAGCCTCGCGATCACGCATGGTGCGGACCGTGGCAATGGACTTAATTCCGTCCTGCACGGTGCCGACCTGTTCGAAAATCGTCGTGATGCTTCCCGCGACCCATCCGGACATGGATACGATCTGCCACGCCAGCGGCAGCGCCATGGCGACAACGCCCACCGCAAGATCGCCCGAGGACCACAACGCAATCGACAGTCCACCGACGCTCACCAGCATCAATGCGTTGATGGTCGTTAGCGTGAAGGTGAACTGCGTCATCAGCCGCAGAAGCCGGTGATACTTGACGGTATGCTCGTCCATCGTTTCGCGCACGAATTCATCTTCGTCGCGCGGCTTTGCGAACAGCTTCACCGTCAGGATATTGGTATAGCTATCGACCACCTTGCCCGTGAGGGTCGAGCGGATTTCGGACACGGCGCGCGAGCGGTCGCGCATCTGGGGCACAAAATGCCGCAGCAGCAACACATAGGCCACGAACCAGGCAATCACCGGCACGGTCAGACGCCAGTCGGATTGCGCGAGAAGAAGGGTCGCGCTGGTGCCGTAGACGAGGATGTACCAGACAGCGTTCAGCGAAGCGACCACGCTTTCCCTTAGCGACGGGCCTGTTTGCATGATGCGGTTGGCGATACGCCCAGCGAAATCGTTTTGAAAGAACGACCAGCCCTGCCGCACGACATGCCAGTGGCTTTGCCAACGAATCAGATTTTGGAAG
Organism: Fidelibacterota bacterium; assembly: GCA_947473445.1. Classification (GTDB taxonomy): domain Bacteria; phylum Pseudomonadota; class Alphaproteobacteria; order Rhodospirillales; family Rhodospirillaceae; genus SHVO01. The sequence continues at coordinate 9,060 of CANJEU010000006.1, forward strand.
TTGGCGGCCAGCCCCTGATTGGTCACCAAGGCCTGCGACAGAATCACAAGCGGCCGGATCACGATCTGCACCGCCGCCATCGTCACCAGAAGCGGCCAGTAATCGCGCATGACTTCTTCGGGTGTATGGCTCGACACCAGTTCAACGACTTTTCCAATGAAGATCGGAATGAGAAGATCGAGGAACGCGACCAGCGAGCCGACCGCGAACAAGGCAATGAGCAGCCCGCGCGTTTGGCGGACAAAATGCCAGTAGAACGCCATAAGGCCCGGCGGCGGCGGCTCGCCAGGGCTGTCCTCGGTCGTTTTCAGGAATCGTTCGAAGAACTTGAACACGGCGACCACGGGTCCTGGAAGGCGGCGCGGGCTTTGTGCGCCATGAGCGCCAGACTGTCAAACACGCCCGTTCCTCGCGTGGCGACTTCGGCTAAGCCGGAAGAATCCGGCGCAATCCCTGCTCGAATTCTTGCACAGTGAGTGGCTTTTGCAGAACTTCCCACGCCGCCCAGTGACCGTGCAGGCCATCGCGGCCGTAGCCTGTGATAAAAACAAAAGGCACACCGGCGGCCTGCAGCTTTTCGGCCAGGGGGAAGACGGTTTCACCGGCGATATTGACGTCCAGGATCGCGGCGGCCGGAAGCTTTTCCTCAACCAGCGCCAGCCCGGCTTCTAGACGCGCGGCATGCCGGATACTGGCGGCGCCCAGTTGTTCAAGCATTTCCTCGATCAGGAACGAAACCATGGTTTCGTCCTCGATGAGCAGGATGTCTAAACCCGCGAGAAGATCGGAGCGCGCCATCGTCCGACCCTAGAGCTGAACTTCAATCGCGCATCTCATGCCCTCGGGCAGGAATGACGCCATGTAAGATCCGTTCAATTCGTCGACCACCGCGCGTTCGATGAACTTGGTGCCGTAGCCCGTCTGCGTCGGCGGCTGCACAGCGGGCCCGCCGCTTTCGGTCCACTCGAACTTCAGGCGGTCAGCCCCGATGCGCGACCACACGATCCGCACGACGCCGCCGCCGACCGAAAGCGCGCCGTACTTCACCGCGTTGGTGGCAAGTTCATTGATGACCATGGCGAGCGCGATGGCAAGACGCGGATGCAATGGCACATCGGGACCTTCAAGGCGCACGCGTTGCGATCCGGCGTAAGGCGAGATGATGGAGGTGATCACCTCCTCAAGGTGTGCGCCTTCCCAATTTTTGCGGCTGAGCACATTGTGGGCACTCGACAAAGCCTGCAGACGCGCGTCGATGCCCTGACGCGCTTCGGGCACAGCGCCCGAATTGCGCAGGCCGCGCCAGACGATGGCCTGGACGGAAGCGAGCGTGTTCTTGACCCGATGATTGAGCTCGTTGACCAGTAACTCACGGTGCCCTTCGGCCCGCACCAACTGGCGCGCAATCCGAAACGCGAAGAAACCACCGACGAGGATCAGGCCAACCCCCACCGCGAAGGTCGCGGCCAGCGAGCGCAGCATCGGACCCTTAAATTCGTTGACGGGCACGCCGACGGCCATGACCCAACCTGTATCGGGCGAACGGGTGAAGCCGGTCAGAACTTTATATCCTTCGGGGGCCGCCGTTTCGGCAACAAGCTCATCGCCTTTGGAGAGTTCGCTTTTCAAAGTATCAGACGCCGAGGTGATCGCATTCTGCGCAAGAGCCGGTCGGCGGGCGACGTGATGCGCCGCGCGATCCAAGATGGCGATGATCCATCCGCCGGGCAGATCAAGCTGACGAAGAATTTCGTCAAAAATAGTGCGCGGCGGATTGAAGGCGAGGGCGTAGAGGACTTTGTCATTCTGATAGATGGGCACGACGACCGTGAACGTCGGTTCGCCCGTGCGGCGGGCGATATAAACGTCGGAGACCTGCGCCCCCCTTCCCGCAAACACCGCGGTGATAGATTTAAGCACTTCCGGGCGGACAAGCGCGGGCAGCGGTTGATCGTCGGGATCATTCGTATTGAAGACCTGCTGCCCCGACGCGTCGGCGACCGACAGAGCCGTGCCGGCAGGGAACCGCGAAAGGAATCGTTCAGCGTCGGCACGGAAGCCTTTCAAACCTTCGACCTGAAGGGATGGCGCGAGCGCCAGAACCTCAAGCGCGGACGCCTTATTTTCAAGTTCGCGATCGACCGCGATCATCGTGCTGCGCGTCACCTGCAGCAGCCGCTCGGATACGCCCTCGCGCGCCCGCTCGTAGCTTTGGAAAACCACCGCCGCCGTTAACAGCAGCATGGGCAGCAGCGTGCCGGCCACGAGCACAAGCAGCCGGACCTGGAGCGGCAGCGCCTTGGGCGAGAAAATGGGCTGAGGTGACGTCTGGCCAGAGGGTGGCGTTGTGGGCCCCCCTTGTTCCGACGACGATTCTCTAAAAGTATCCACGAGTCCCCCGCCACAACCGGCGTATCGCCCGTAGTGTTCGCTGATTATTCCGGGCTGTCCAGGGGGTCTGCACCCCACGCGCGCGCGAGTGGGTCGATCATCCACAATGAAAAGGCGGGCCGGTTTTCGCCGGCCCGCCCATAAGTGTCGTGGTGACGCCGGTTATTTCGCTTTGGCTTTTGCCGCCGCGGGTTCGGGCACGCCGATGTCCCGGCGCAGATCGGCCAAGGTCACCCGCCGGCCGTGGATCGGCGCGATGGTGGCCACGTCGAGGCCCAGCCGCTGGATATTCTCGTAGAGATTGACGTTATACGGGTTGGGCGTCGCCGGCGCCGGCGCGTCCGGCGCCAGCGGCGACCAGGCATCGGCTTCGGTCAGGATCTTCTCGTTCGGCAGATAGACCATCAGGAAGCCGTCGGCGTGGCCGCTGCCCTGAATGGCATGGACCTCAATCGGCCGGACGCCATCGGTGAGAACGTGCTTATCGCCCACGGCTTCGAACGTAGCCGCCTTGCCGCTCTTGCTCGCCGCATCCGGGTTCAACGTGCGTGGGTTGGCCCAGGCCGCCTCGTAGAACGGACGGACGCTTTCATGCGTCACGATCGTCGCGCCTTCGGCCACAAACGGACGCAGGCCACCCGAGTGGTCAAAGTGGACGTGCGTGTTGATGACATAACGGATCGGCTTGCCCGGAACGAGTTCCTTGGCCTTGTCGATCACAGCCTGGCCGCGGGCTTCGCTTTGCGGACCTTCAATGATCACCAGATGATCGGACTGATCGATCAACAAGCTGTGGTGGCTTCCGCCGCGCAGATAATGCACGCCAGCCGCGAGCTGTTCGACTTCCACATTGATGGGCGGCGCGGTGTAGTTTTTGACGTCGTCGGGCACCGCGAAGGCAACTTGCGGATTCTTGGTGACCGACGCGACGTCAATCTCGAGCACGGGATGCCCGAACTGCGTGCGCACGATACGAGACGGGAAGCGGACGCCACCAAAATCCTTGTAGCCCGAGTACGTGAATTCTACCGGCGTATCGCCGGTGACGGGATTATCGAATGCCGTGCTCACGCGCGTCACTTCGTTCTGCGCATTGATCGAGCCGGTGAATTTAAGCTTGCCGGCAGAGAACGAGACTTCCGAACCGCCATCGGCTGCCGTCACGGTGGCCTTGTTCGCCGCGGCGGCGCGCAAGAAGCCATGTGGTGTCGCCCAAATTTCGACGGCGCGTTCTTCGGCCGCGACGGGCTGAGCCGCAGCTCCGCTCGGCACGACGTTCCAGGCCTGCGCGCCGACGACATATTGATCGACTTTCTGCTCGACCGGCGCCGGCCGGACGCGATTGGGGTCGATCACCTGCAGACGCGTGATTTCAACGCGGCCGGATGCAGGTTCAGCGTAAGACGCGGTCTGCGTATAAGCCGTGACGTCGAAGGCCGGCCATGCTTGGCCGGCCACCGGCGCTTGGCCGAACTGATACCATTTGCCGGTTCCGGCGAAGGTGATGGACGTGGTCGCATCAGCGTCGAGCGCTTTAGATGCGGCCGGCAACGTCCCTGCGGGCTCGGAGCAGCCGGCCAGCACCATTGCCAACCCAACACTTAACATTCCCAATTTTCTGAGATGCATTTTCAATCTCCCTAGACGCGCAAACAAGACGCGGATGGTGCAACAAAATCAGCGGGTTAAGCAACGCCCTGCACATTAAATTTGCGCTCTAGTGTGTAACAGGACGTCGCTCTTCCCTTAGATGATCTGCAGATAGTAGGGATCGTGCGAACCCGTCGCTTTTCTAGTCTTGCGTTTCCGCGACCGTCCGGCTGTTCCCGTCGCGGGGCGCCTCGCTCGGCATATCGATGAGCCTGGCCGGCTCCTTGATCGCGCCGGACTGGCGGTCGAACAGACGCCGGTAGAGGCCCTGCGGGGCGGCCAGCAAGGTCGCATGATCGCCGTCCTCGACAATACGGCCCCGGTCGAACACCAAAATCCGGTCCAAGGCACGCACGGTCGATAGGCGATGGGCGATGATAATCGCCGTACGACCCTTCATCAGCCGCCCGATGGCTTCCTGGATCAAGACTTCGGATTCGGAATCAAGGCTTGAGGTTGCTTCATCCAGAATGAGGATCGGCGCGTCGGCGAGGAAGGCGCGCGCCAGCGCCACCCGCTGGCGTTCACCGCCCGAGAGTTTCACGCCGCGCTCGCCCACCAGCGTTTCATAGGCTTTGGGAAGACGCATGATGAAGTCATGCGCGTTCGCGAGCTGGGCGGCATGTTCGATCTCCGCCCGCGTCGCGCTGGGGCGCGCATAGGAAATATTCTCCGCGAGGCTGCGGTGGAACAGGATCGGCTCCTGCTGGACGATGGCGATCTGGGAACGCAATGATTGTTGCGTCACCGCACGCACATCCTGCCCGTCGACCAGCACACGCCCTTCCGTCACGTCATAAAGACGCTGGATGAGCTTCACAAACGTGGTTTTGCCCGAGCCGGAATGACCGACGAGTCCCACGCGCGCGCCGCCTTTGATAAAGACCGAGAGGTCGTCGAACAAAGCAGTCTGGTGGCCACCGTAGCGAAACGTCACGTGATCGAACTTCACTTCGCCGACCGTCAGACGCGCCGGGATGGCCGCGGCCCGGTCTTCGATGCCGAGCGGCTGATCGAACATCGCAACCATCTCCTCCATGTCGTTCACCGACCGCTGCAGATGTTGCACATGCTGGCCGATGTCGCGCAGGTAACCGTGCATGATGAAGTAGCTGGTGAGCACACACGTCACATCGCCGGGCGAGGCCTCGCCCTTGAACCAGAGGTACAGGGCCGCAGCGATCAGGCCGAGACGCACCACCCACAGGAGCAGGATCTGCGTGCTGCCTGACCACGTGCCGAGGGTCCAGGTGCGATCTGTCCGCCGGCGCCATTTGTCGATGACCCGGGCAAACCCGGCCTCCTCGCGGTTTTCCGCGCCGAACGCCTTTACCACCGCATTGCTGCTGATGGCGTCGGCCAGCGAACCGCTCATGCGCGTATCCCAGGTGTTGGACAGCGATGCGGCGGGCGCGACGAGGCGCGTTGCCAGGATGACCGTCAACGTCACGTAGAGCGCCGCGCCGACGCCCATGACGATCCCCAGCAGCGGCGCCTGAATCGCCAGCAGCACCATCGTTCCCGTCAGCACGACGGCCGAGGGTGTCAGCATCAGAAGAATTGTGTCGTTCAACATGTCGATCGCCCACATGCCGCGCGTGATCTTGCGCACGGTCGAGCCGGCGAAGGTGTTTCCGTGCCAGTCGGTTGAGAATCTCTGGACGCGGTGGAAGGCTTCGCAGGCGACATCGCCCATGATGCGCAGGGTGAACGTGATCACGGACATCCACGCCATGTGGCGCAGAATGACCATGCCAAGGCCCAGCGCCGCCATCGCGGCGAACAACATGAGAATGCTGTCGCGCGCGTTTTGCACCAGCGCATCGATCAGTTTCCCCGCCACCACCGGCACGAAGATTTCCGTGAGGGTGGCGCCGGACATCGCCAGCGCGATCAGCGCGACGTACCCCGGCTGCTTGGCCCAGTGGCGGAAAGTGAAGGAAAGAACGGCGCGCATCGCATCGCGGCGCCGCGACTTTTTGTGAGAAGGCATGTGAGACGTCCGGCGCGCAGCGCCGGCTCCAGTTCTAATTCTGTCGTAAGAGATCCGGGCTAACGCCCGATCGGCGGTTCAGTTCCAGACGCGTGGGACCGTTGGGTGCACGCGCGCGGCCGCAAGGCGCACTAGTGGCGCTTAAGGGCCTTATCTTGGATGCAGCTCAGCATGGCTAGCCACCGCCGTTGTGGAAGAACGCCGGCAGAATACGCGGGAGGCCGAAATTGCGCAACCGATTGGTATCGCGCGGACGGACACTTCGCCCGCAAGACCGCAGCTTGTTGTTTCATCGTGTAACAGGCACAGTCTAACGGGGCTGGGAAACCATAGGGGATCAATCTGTTAGCGCTTCAAAGTGCCTTCGGGCTGTGCGTGCTCATTGGACTGGCGTGGCTGGCAAGCTCGCGCCGGAGTGACGTCGTGTGGCGTCCGGTTGCCATCGGCATCGGGCTGACCTTCTTGCTCGCGCTGCTGCTGATGAAAGTGCCGCTGCTGCAAAATGCGCTTTCGGTCCTCAACGACGCGATGAACGTTTTGACCGATGCGACACACGCGGGCTCTTCCTTCGTCTTCGGCTATCTTGGCGGCGCGACGCTGCCGTTTGAGGTAACGGGCGCGGGCTCGCCTTTTATTTTCGCCTTCGCGGCACTGCCGATCATCCTTGTCGTCGGAGCTCTGTCGGCCTTGCTCTTTCATTGGCATATCATTCAGCCGGTTGTGCGCGGCTTTGCCTGGGTGCTGCGGCGAACCATCGGGCTCGATGGTCCCGCCGGTGTCTCGAGCGCCATGAACATCTTCGTCGGCATGGTCGAATCGCCCCTCGTGATCAGCCCTTATCTGCGCAAGGAAACGCGCGCGGGACTGTTCGTGATCATGACCGCCGGCATGGCGTCCAGTTCGGGCAGCGTGCTCGTCCTTTATGCGACGATCCTGAGCGCCCAGGTTCCCAATGCGCTTGGCCTCCTGATCGCCGCTTCCATCATCTCCGCGCCCGCCGCCGTGGCGGTTGCTTTCATCATGCTCCCTCCGACGAAGGCTGAACTCGCGCAGGCGGCCGAGCCTACGGACGTTGAGATCGAAGGCCGCCGCGAGGGCGAGAACGCCATGGCCGCTGTGGCGCGCGGGACACTGGACGGCATTCAGCTCTGGCTCAATGTCATGGCGATGCTGCTCGTGCTCGTCGCGCTGGTGTTCATGGTCAACGTGATCATCGCCTTCGTGACGCCCGATGTCGCCGGCGGCCCGCTGACGTTGCAACGGGTGTTCGGCTGGATCATGTCGCCCTTAGCATGGCTGCTCGGCATTCCCTGGAGCGAAGCGACGACCGCGGGGGCGCTGATTGGCACGAAAACGGTGCTGAATGAAGTGATTGCCTATGACGAGCTGACAAAACTGCCCGAGGGCGCGTTATCCGCGCGCTCACAGCTCATCATGATTTTTGCGCTGTGCGGCTTTGCGAACTTCGCCTCCCTGGGAACGATGATCGGCGGCCTTGCCGCGATGGTTCCCGAACGGCGCAACGACATCGCCGCGCTGGCGCCCAAGACGATCATCTCGGGAACTCTGGCGACCTGTATTGCGGGCGCCGTGGTGGGCATCCTGAATTGAGCCGGTCGAATTGTGAAAGATATTTGACAGTCGGGGATATGACTTCCCCGCATCCTTTGCCACGCGCTATCGATCTAGTGAAGAGCCGGAACGCGAGGGATTCACACTGTTAGCCTTGCAGAGCCTCATTGGTTTGTGCGCCATCATCGGCCTCGCCTGGCTTATCAGCGAGCGGCGGCGCGACGTCATCTGGCGGTCCGTGGCTCTTGGTGTCGCGCTCCAATTCATCCTGGCCCTAGCGCTGCTAAAGGTGCCGATGATCCAAAATAGCCTGAGCGTGCTCAATGACGCGGTCAGCGGTCTGACCAACGCAACACGGGCCGGCACGTCCTTCGTCTTTGGCTATCTGGGCGGCGCCGATCTTCCGTTCGAGGCGACCGGCCCCGGCGCAAGCTTCGTCTTCGCTTTCCAGGCCCTGCCCCTGATCCTCATCATCAGCGCGCTGTCGGCGCTGCTGTTTCACTGGAATATCATTCAGCCCGTCGTGCGCGCCTTCGCGTGGGTCCTGCGTCGGACCATCGGCATCGACGGACCGGCCGGCGTATCGACGGCCATGAACATCTTCGTGGGCATGGTCGAGGCGCCGCTGGTGATCCGGCCCTACCTGCGCCGTGAATCCCTCTCCGGCCTATTCGTGATCATGACGGCGGGCATGGCCTCGACGTCCGGCAGCGTACTGGTTCTTTATGCCACGCTGCTTGAATCGGTGATTCCCAATCCGTTGGGCCAACTGATCACCGCGTCCATCATGTCGGCGCCCGCTGCCGTGGTCATCGCATACATCATGATCCCGCCCGATCCGGCCGGCTTTAAGCTTCCCCCCGAACCCTCCGATGTCCTGATGGGCGAGTACGCCGGCGAAAACGCGATGTCGGCGATTGCCCGCGGCACGCTGGAAGGGACGCAGCTTTGGCTGAACGTGATTTCCATGCTGATCGTGCTGGTGGCCTTCGTCTACATGGTGAACAGCCTCATCGGCGCGATCGTGCCCGATGTCGCCGGCGCCCCAGTGACTATGCAGCGCATTTTCGGTTGGGTGATGTCGCCGATGGCCTGGCTCCTGGGCATCCCGTGGAGCGAGGCGCCAGCGGCCGGCGCGCTCCTCGGGACGAAGACTGTGCTTAACGAGTTAATCGCTTACGCTGAAATGGCTCGGTTACCGCCAGAGGCGCTTTCCACGCGCTCGCGGCTCATCATCAGTTATGCACTGTGCGGCTTTGCGAATTTCGCAGCGCTGGGCATTATGATCGGCGGCATCGCGGCGATGGTGCCTGAACGGCGCAAGGACGTCGTCGCGCTTGCGCCCCGGACGCTCGTCTCGGGAACGCTTGCAACCTGCATGACGGCGGCAATCGTCGGCATACTGTCCTAGACTTTCAGTTTGATCTCCGAGAGGCGTTCGCGCAGATAACCGTCCGCGGTTATCGCTAGGGGATAGCGGCTTGGGTTCTCCGGCGTGACGCAGCGCGGGAGCACATCAATCACATAGTCCGACGCAAAATGCTGGAAGAACGGCAAGGAGTAGCGCGGCAAGCCGGCGCGGTCCGGCGCCGGGTTGACCACGCGATGGGTCGTCGACGGCAACACATGATTGGTAAGCCGCTGCAGCATATCACCGACGTTGATGACCACGCAGCCTGGGGGCGGATCGACGTCGAGCCACCGTCCGTCGCGGCTCAGCAATTGAAGCCCAGCCTCTTCCGCGCCGAGCAGCAGCGTGAT
>CANJEU010000007.1 GCA_947473445.1 Fidelibacterota bacterium
GACGCAAACTGCCCGGACAGCCGTGGCGCGGTGAAGACATTGCGGGCAAGACCGTCCTGCTGTCATTCGAGCAGGGCCTTGGCGAACAGATCATGTTCGCCTCCTGGATTCCTGAGATCGCGCGACCGGCCAAACACCTGATTATTGAGTGCGAAGCGCGGCTGGTCGCACTGTTTCAGCGTTCGTTCCCTGGGGTTGAGATTGTACCTTGGTCCGCCGACTGGCATCCGCGCGTGCGGGCGGCTGAAATCGATTTCCACGCGGCTCTTGGCGATCCGGGCCTATGGCTGCGCGGCAGCTTCGCGGCCTTCCCCGCGCATAAGGGGTATCTGAAGCCCGACCCCGCGCAGATCGTCGCGCACCGTGCGCGCTACCAGGATCTGGCCAAGGGCAGACGCATCGCCGGACTGGCGTGGCATAGCGCGGCGCTGCCGTTCGGCCCGCAGAAAAGCGTTCCGAAAGAAGCGCTCGCGCCGTTGCTGGCGCGCGCGGACATCTTCTGGATCAATCTGCAGCACGGACCGGCGCGCGGCGAAGTGGGGGCGCCGCTGTGGACGGACAGCACGATCGATCCGGCGGGTGATTTCGATCCGCTGGCCGCGCAGATCAAGGCCCTCGATCTGGTGGTCAGTGCCAGCAATGGCACGGCGCATCTGGCCGCCGCGCTGGGCATACCTACTTTGTTGGCGTTACCCAAGGTGATCGGCCGGCACTGGTATTGGTTCCCCGAGCGCGAGACGAACCCCTGGTATCCTGCAGCGCGTCCATTTGTTCAAGAGCGCGAGGGGTCGTGGGACGGGGTGATGGAACGCATCGCGGCCGCGCTCTCACCACCCGCCTCAGTTATAGACCGCGCTCCATGATCTTTGCGAGCCGGCGCGCGAAGGCCGCCGGATCGGGAACGGTCTCGCCCTCAACGATGCGCGCCTGATCAAGTAGCAGCAGCGCGGCTTCGGTGAGGGCCTCGCCCTCCAGACCCTCGAAGCGCTTGATAAGGGCGTGTTTGGGATTCACTTCCAGAATCTTGCGGATCCCGGCGTCGCTTTCTCCATGTTGTTTGAGCATCCGCGCGAGGTGCAAGCTCATGCCCCCCGTATCGGACACGAGGCAAACGGGGCTCTCGGTGAGCCGCGATGAGGCCCGAACGTCGGCGACGGTATCACCCAGCGCGGTCTTCAACTTTTCGATGACGCCCGACACATCGGCGGCAGGCTCTTCCGGTTTGTCATCGGCGCCCTTCACCTTGGAAAGATCGGTGCCCGACTCCGCGACGGATTTCAGCGGCTTCTTGTCGTAGGCGTTGACCGAAGTCACCCAGAACTCGTCGATGGGGTCGGTCAGGAGCAACACCTCGATGCCCTTGGCGGCAAAGCCCTCGAGCTGCGGACTTGCCTTCACGGCGGTCAGGTTCTCGCCGGTGATATAGTAGATGGCGTCCTGGCCCTCTTTCATGCGGGCGGCGTAATCCTTGAAGCTGACCAGTTCGCCGCTGGTGGTCGTGAAGCGCGCGAGGTCCATCAGGTCGTCGCGGCGCTCGAAGTCTTCGTAGAGGCCTTCCTTGAAGACAGCCCCGAAAGTCTTCCAGAAGGTTCCATAGGCGTCGGCATCGCCGGCGCGTTCCTTCAGGTCCTTGATGAGGCGTTTGACGAGGCCGCCCTGAATCTTGCGCAGGGTCGGGTTATCCTGAAGCATTTCGCGGCTGATGTTCAGCGGCAGGTCCGATGAATCCACAACGCCCTTCACGAAGCGAAAGTAGCGCGGCAAAAGACCGTCGAGCTGATCGGAAATGAAGACGCGGTTCACATAAAGCCGCACCTGGCTCTTGCGATCGGGATGGAACAGGTCGAACGGCTTCTGCGAGGGGATATAGAGAAGGGCGGTGTATTCGATGGCGCCCTCGGCGCGGTAATGCAGCGTGTGCCACGGTTCATCGAAGGCATGACCGATGCTGTGGTAGAATTCATTATACTGTTCGGGCGTGATCTCGCTTTTCGACCGCATCCACAATGCCGATGCGCTGTTGAGCGTCTCGTCCTTTGCTTCGGCTTCACCCGCGGCGGCATCAAGGATCACGGGCAGGGCGATGTGGTCCGAATAGGTCTTCACCACATGCCGCAGGCGCTGCGGCTCGAGGAAGTCCTCGGCATCGGATTTCATATGCAGGATGATTTTAGTGCCGCGGGCCGCACCGGGGGATTCGGAAACGCTGAACTCGCCCTTGCCCTCGCTGGTCCACACCCATCCTTGCGCCTCGCCGGCCTTGCGCGAGATCACTTCGACTTTGTCGGCGACCATGAAGGCGGAGTAGAATCCGACGCCGAACTGACCAATGAGGCTGACGTCCTTCGACTTGGCGTCCTTGTTCTGTGCAAGCGCCTTGACGAATTCGGACGTACCCGACTTTGCGATTGTGCCCAGGTTGGCGATCAATTCGTCGCGCGACATGCCGATGCCGTTATCGCCGATCGAGAGGGTCTTGGCCGCTTTGTCGGCCGCAAGATGGATCGCGAAGTCCGCGCCGCCATCTTCCAGCAGTTTGGATTCGGTCAGGGCCGCATAACGCAGCTTGTCGCAGGCGTCCGAGGCGTTCGAGATCAACTCCCGTAGGAAAATCTCGCGATTCGAATAGAGCGAATGTACGACGATATCGAGCAGCTTGGCGACTTCGGCCTGAAAAGCGCGTGTTTCGGTCGGCGCGGTGGTTGTAGTGCTCATGTGCAAATCCCGTGCGAAGGTCGTGTCCGGTGGAGCCAAAATAGAAAGGCCGGCGCCTATAAGGCCCCAATGGCGGCAGATATGTGCTGTGAAATCCGTGCTGGCAAGGGGTTCCGCCCTCACGGGCCCGCCGGGCTTTTTTATTGCGCGACTCCGGAAATAACACTGCGAGGCGGTTGCCCTTCCCGCTCAGCCGTCCCATCATTATAGAAGGGGTTTCCTCTGGGCGACCGGAGGAACAGACTGAGGGGGCTGAGATTGTATCAACAGAGCGGAGCCTGATATGCAAGTCCCCGTCCACATCGCCTTCCACGGACTCGACTCCTCTGAAGCCGTCGAAACGCGCATCCGCGAGAAAGTCGCAAAGCTCGAGCAATTTTTCGACCGCATAACCGCGTGCCGCGTCGTCGTGGAACGGCATCATAAGGTCAATCACGCGAGCAATGCCGGGCAGCCGTATCACGTCTCCATCATTCTTGAGGTGCCCGGTGACGACCTCGTCGTCAAACGCGATCCAAAGCGCGCCGACAGCTTGAAGGACCATGAGGACATCAATATCGCCCTGCGTGATGCATTCGCCACCATGGAGCGACAGCTGAAAGACTACGTCCGCCGCCGTCGTGAAAACCGCGGAACGCGGGCCGATGAAGTGGTTCCGAGTCCCGAGGCCGTCTAACAGCGCGCCCTTTCCCGGAGGACCCACGCGGCTGTGACCGCTGATTATCGTACCGATCGGACGCCCCCCGCGCACAGCGGGGGCGTCACGGCCGTCCTTGGGCCCACGAATACCGGTAAAACTTATCTCGCCATGGACCGTATGCTGGGTCACGCGACCGGCATGTTCGGCTTTCCGTTACGGCTGCTGGCCCGGGAAAACTACGACCGGGTCGTAAAGGCGCGCGGCTACGGCGCCGTTGCGCTCATTACCGGCGAAGAAAAGATCGTTCCGCCGAACCCGCGGTATTTTATTTGCACGGTCGAGAGCATGCCGCTCGACCGGGAAGTGGCGTTCCTCGCTGTCGATGAAATTCAACTGGCCGCCGACGCCGATCGCGGCCACGTCTTCACGCAGCGCCTTTTGCATGCCCGCGGAACCGTCGAAACAATGTTCCTGGGCGCCGAGACCATCAAACCGCTGATTCGCCGGCTGGTCCCGGGCGTCGAATTCGTCACCCGTCCGCGCTTTTCGCAACTGACCTATACGGGCGCAAAGAAAATCACGCGCCTGCCGCGCCGCTCCGCCATCGTCGCCTTCTCGGTCTCGGATGTCTACGGGATCGCCGAACTCATCCGTCGGCATCGCGGCGGCGCGGCTGTGGTGATGGGCGCGCTGTCGCCGCGCACGCGTAACGCCCAGGTCGCGCTCTATCAGGGCGGCGACGTCGATTATATGGTCGCGACGGATGCCATCGGGATGGGCCTCAACATGGATGTCGACCATGTGGCCTTCGCCTCCATGAGTAAATTCGACGGCCGCGCGCCGCGGGCGCTGTCGGCCTCGGAAGTCGCCCAGATCGCAGGACGCGCCGGGCGGCATATGAATGATGGGACTTTTGGCGTCACGGCCGAAGTACCCGATATCGATCCCGATATCGTCGCGCGCGTTGAATCCCACGAGTTTCCGCCGCTGCAGTATCTTTACTGGCGCAACACCGAGCTGCGCTTCACCTCGCTCGAGGCGCTGCTTGGCTCGCTCAAATACCCGCCACCTTCGCCCTCATTGATCCGACCTCCCACCGCAGACGATCAACTGGTCCTCGAAGCGATGATCAAAGATTCGGCGGTGCGCGACCGGGCGAATGCGCCGGCTCGCCTACGTCTTCTTTGGGACGTCGCGCAGGTGCCTGACTTTCGCAAAGTTAAACCGGAGTTTCACGCCCGCCTGATGGCGCAGGTGTACGGCCACCTGACCGAGGGTAAGGCCATGATGCCCGACGACTGGCTTGCCGGACACGTGGACCGGCTCGATCGCATCGACGGTGACATCCACGTGCTTATGGATCGCATCGCGGCGATCCGTACCTGGACGTATCTGTCTCATCGCGGCGAATGGATGAGCGACGCGCGCGGCTGGCAGGAAAAGACGCGCGAGATCGAAGACCGGCTCTCGGATGCACTCCACGATAAACTCACCAAACAATTCGTCGACAGCCGCACCGCGCACTTGGTCAAGCGTTTGCGCGGCGACGACATCATGGCGGCCGACGTGGCCGACGACGGCGCCGTCAGCGTCGATGGACACAAGCTGGGCCATCTCGAGGGCTTGCGTTTTCGCGCTGACCGTACGGGGACGCGCACCGCCGATCGGGCGGTGCTCGGTGCGGCCAACGCCGCTCTGCGCCCGCTCATTGCCGCGCGCATCGATGCCATCGTGGCGGCCCCCGATACCGCGCTTTCGCTCGACGACGCAGCCCGCATCGTCTGGGAAGAAAAACCTATCGCCATGCTGGTGGCCGGCAGCGAGCTCGTACGTCCGCACGTCGAAGTGCCCGCCGACGAGCGTATCGACGCGGCGGCCCGCATTCGTCTCGAGGCTCGACTTCGCGCCTGGCTTGCCGCGCTGATCGAACGGTTGCTCGAGCCGCTGGCGCAGGCGCGGCAGGACGCCGCGCCGCCGTCGGTGCGAGGCATCTTGTTCCATCTCACCGAAACCCTTGGCCTCGTGCAACGTACCGTCGTGGAGGATCAGCTCAAGGGGTTGACGGTCGAGAACCGCAAAGCCCTTGCCCGCGCCGGCGTGCGCTTCGGTACCGAACATGTCTATATGCCCGCGCTGCTTAAGGCCGCGCCCGCACGGCTGCGCGCCCTGCTGTGGATCGCCGCTCACCGGGATTTGGCTCCGCCGCATCTTCCGCCGCCGGGCCGCGTCTCCATACCGCTCACTCCCGGCGTTCCGCATGATTTCTACCGCGCCTGCGGCTACCAGCCGTTGGGCGCGGCCGGATACCGTATCGATATGCTCGAACGCTTCGCCGCCGCCGCGCGCAAACTCGCGCGCGAGAAGGTCACGATCTTGCCGCCCGCAAATCTGTCTATCCTAGGCATCAACGCGGTGACGGGAGCGGACGTTTTGCGCGCGCTTGGCTTTAAGGCGCGCGTCGAAGAAAACGGCCTCGTGTTCCGCGTGAAACGCCGCCGGCAGCCGGGCACGCAGCCTCTCCACAAAGGCAAAGCGCCCGCCGCGCCGGTCAATTCCGATTCTCCCTTTGCAAAACTGAAGGAGTTGATGTCGTCGTGACCGGCGAGACGTTACGGCTCGACAAATGGCTTTGGTTTGCGCGCTTCGCGAAAACGCGCGGCATGGTGCAGACATTGATCGAACGCGGCCAGGTCAGCGTGAACGGCGTGCGGGTCGAAAAGATGAGCGCGCAGGTGCGCGCTGGGGATACCGTCGCGGTGATCCTTGGACCGGTGCGGCGCACCGTAATTGTGCGCGACATCGGCGAACGCCGCGGCCCGCCCACAGAAGCCCGTACCCTGTTCGACGAGCCCGCGCCGGCGGAGCGTCTGTCGTGGGAAGAAGCCGGCCTGCCTCTGCATCGGCGCTAGAGCGTTTTCCGACGAAGTGGTCACCAGCTCGTCGCAGAAATCGCGACCTCACCTAAGACTCGATGTGCTTTCTGATCCCGGACATGAAGCGAAGAGGGGCCGTGTCACCGACGGCGTTGTTCATCGCCGTGTCGTCGAGAAACAGCGTGTTAGGTTCGCGTCCGACGGTACTCATGTAGGCGTACGCCGACAGCATGCCGATCTGATCGATGCCCCAGTTCCAGGTGCCCCGGTCCTTCCAGTGAATCACCGAAGCCGCAAGGCGCCGGACGAACTCCATGCCCCTGGGGGTCGGAGAAACACCGACACAGGTCGCGGACATCTTTAGATTGGGTTCAAAGTGACAGGGCGCCGATCGCAAGGCGAGATCGTAGCGCGCAAGAGATTCAAACAGGGGCCGAGGATCGCCCTGCAGAGTGACATCGCAGTCGAGAATCCACATCGGAATTTGCGAACGTTTTAACTCGGCGTAGAACCGCACATAACGGACGGAATGATAGTAGGTGCGGGCGTAGTCGTTGCCGCCCGCCCGTACACCCGACGCCTCGGCGGTGAGCGTGATTCTCAGATTGCTCAAGGCGCCGACAAGCTCGCGTGCCGCGGCCCAGTCCGTCTCTGTGCCGTCAAGCAGGTGAATGTGAACAGCGAGCGAAAATTTCGCGCGGTCGAGCTGACGCAGAAACGGCACCGTGAAGGCGGCAAAGTATCGTTCGTCGCTGGCGATATAAATCACCGGGCCGGTGGGAGGCGCAGTCGCAGCCAAGCGCTGAACAGGCACAAGGCCGCAGAAGATGTCCGCCTCGGTCATCGCCGCCAGGCCTTCATGAAAGGCCGCCCCAAAGGCGGTGAAGTCGGCCGGCGTACGCTTCTCGCCATTGCGCACCTGGGTGAGGTATTTTTCAACGGTTTCCCAATCACCTTCGGCAAGGGCGATGTAGGCCAGGTCGAGAAGCGCCGTTACGCGCGTCGAGCCGCGAGCGAGCTCGGCCTTGATGGTTTTTTCGATAACGCCTAAAGCGCCCGCGTCCGGCCACCGATAGGTGTCAGGCCAGGACGTTCCATAGTGCGGCAATCCCTGGTTCGCCCGGACGTGCGGCGCGCGTAATAACGTGAGCCTCAGAAGCGTGTAAGCCGTGCGACTTGGCTCATCGCCGATTTCGGTCAAGTGGTGGGTAAGGACGGCGACGGCCTCGTCGAATGGCAAGGTGTCGGCATAAGCTGCGACGAAATCCGTATCCCCAGGATGAAGTTTTAAAGCTTGCCGCATAACTTCGCTGGCGGCCTCAGAACCTCCGGTCGTCCACCTTACCTTCGCGAGCTGTCGAAAGGTGTCGAGCCTTGCCTCCAGGGGCGCAAGCGCTATCAACTGCGAAAGGGTTTTGTCGCATCGCGCGAATTCGCGACGCTCGAACTGCACCTCGGCGAGGGCGTCCAGGTTCTTGGGCGTCACGGGTGCTGCGGCGAGCAGGGCTTCGGCCTCTTCGAGGCGGCCGCTGCGGCGAAGGATGTCGGCTTCGGCACGTTCCTTTGCCGTCATTGCGATTCCATCGTGAAAATAAGCGCGTGATTATTGGCCGGCATGGCGATGCGCTCGCTGAGCACCAAACCATGCGCGTTGGCCAACGGCGCGATCTCGCTGACATCGCGAATGCCCCATTCGGGATTGCGCGTGCGCAGGGACTGATGGAAGTCGATGTTGCTCTGGGCCTGGAAGTCGCCGTCGATCGCGTACGGTCCATATGTAAGCAAGGTCTGACCATGGGATAACGTACGCCCCGCCCCTTCAAAGAGGGCGACGGTCGCGGCCCAGGGCGAGATGTGGATCATATTGATGCATACGATGGCCTCGGCCGTCCGCACGGGCCAACCCGCATCCCTGACATCAAGCGCGATCGGGAGGCGCAGATTCACAAGCCCGGCGTCGGTGACATAGGCGGCTATGCTGTGGCGCGCGTCCTCATCGGGATCGGTGGGCTGCCAGGTCAGGTGCGGCAACGCGGCGGCGAAGGCGCTGGCGTGATAGCCCGAACCGGAGGCGATCTCTAAGACCGTGCCGCGCTGAAGCCGCGCGGGCGCGAAGATGCGCGTCAGCACCTCAAGGAGGGGCGGGGTGTTGCGCACACTCGCCGGGGGAATCTGTTTGAGATCGTTCATTGAGAAGGACTGGCACTTACCATGGCTTGACGCCTCTGCGGGAAACGAAGTACGTGAACGACATTGCCCCGGAAGGTTTGTGGGCGGCTAGTGCCCGGCTTCCGGCACTCAGGGGTTGCTCATGGCTTACGTCGTCACCGAAAATTGCATCAAGTGCAAATACATGGATTGCGTGGAAGTCTGTCCGGTGGATTGCTTCTACGAGGGCGAGAACATGCTCGTCATCCATCCCGATGAATGCATTGATTGCGGCGTGTGCGAGCCGGAATGCCCGGCCGAGGCCATCGTCCCCGACTCGGACGAACAGGCGACCGAATGGTCTGAGATCAATAAGGAATACGCTGACAAGTGGCCGAACATTACGGCCAAGGGCGAGACCCCTTCCGATGCCGACGAGTGGAAGGGAAAACCCGATAAAAAACAGCTACTTAGCCCCGCACCGGGATCCAACGCTTAGCGCTGTTTCCCAGCCTGCGCAGCCGTGCCTTGCAAGGGGTGCGGAGCTTTAGGCCTGTTTTTTGACCCCTTTTTCTGCTATATAATCTTCAGTCCGTCGGGGAACCGGCGGATTATTTTTTCTCTCGTGTAAGACATCACGATCTAGCGGTAAGTTATTGATAAACCGCAAGTTCTTGCGTTGTACGCGGGAGAACGCGCTCCGGCCTCTACATCTCAACGATGGGCGGCCGGCCCGGACCGATGAACGAGAGCCGCCCATAGGTAAAAAGGCGGCCAAGGATCCCGGGGGAGGCGCCAATAAAGAACAGGCCCCTGGTGTGGAGAGACCGCAAGATGCCCAAAGCAGCAACCGCAGCCGCCGCCGTCGTAAAGCCGGCGAAAGAGCCGAAGATCGCCGCCCCGTTCTCGGCCGGTGACTTCGTCGTATATCCGGCCCATGGGGTCGGCAAAGTGACCAGCATTGAATCCCAACTCATTGGCGGCATGAAGGTCGAGCTGTTCGTCATCAGCTTTGAACGTGACCGCATGACCCTGCGCGTTCCCGTCCGTAAGGTCGAGAACTCGGGCCTTCGCAAGCTTTCCACCCGCAAGGTGATGGAAGCGGCGCTCACGACCCTCAAGGGCCGCGCCCGCGTGAAGCGCGCCATGTGGAGCCGCCGCGCTCAAGAATACGAAGCCAAGATCAACTCGGGCGATCCTGTGTCCATCGCTGAAGTGGTGCGCGATCTGCACCGCGGCGCTTCGCAGCCTGAACAGTCCTACAGCGAGCGGCAGATTTATGAACAGGCCCTTGAGCGCCTGGCGCACGAAGTCGCGGCTGTGGAAAAGATTAAGCCGGAAGCGGCCACCGCGAAGCTCGAAAAGCTTCTGAACGCGGCCTAACCGGATTTACACCCTTCGATGAAAACGGCCTCGCCCACGCGGGGCCGTTTTTGTTTTAAACTGGCGCCATGACACTTCGTCTCTCTCGCCGCCGCCTCCTGGCCTGCGCGGCTGTCGCGGCCGTGCCAATGCCCGCGTATGGCACCGCCCCTGATTCCTTGCCCGAAGGCGGGAAGGGTATCATCGGCGCGGTCCACGACGGCGACACCATCCGCTTCAAGGATGGTGACACGGATGTGCGCTTGGTGGGGATCCAGGCGCCCAAGCTTCCCCAGGGACGGCGCAATCCCACCGCCTGGCCCTTGGCCGACGAAAGCCGCGGCGCTTTACGCGCACTGCTCGAAAATCATTCCATCACACTGCGTCTGGGCACAACGCCGCGCGATCGCAATGGACGGATTCTCGCTCACCTCGTGCGCGACGATGGCCTGTGGATCCAGCAGACCATGCTGCAGGAAGGCTGGGCGCGTGTTTATACATTCCCTGACAACCGCCTCTTCGCGCGCGATCTGTACGCGGCCGAAAGAACGGCGCGGACGGCGCGGCGCGGGCTTTGGTCTCACCCTGACTACGCCGTGCGGAAACCCGACCCAGCGATTCTGAAGTCCGACATGGGAAGCTTCCAGATCATCGAAGGAGCGGTGAAGGATACCGCCCGTGTGCGCGGGCGCGTTTACCTCAATTTCGGTGAAGACTATCGCACCGACTTTACCGCCTCCATTGCCCCCGAGGTCATGAAGGCCTTCACCGCCGACAAGCTTGATCTCCTGGCGCTGAAGGGCCGCAGTGTCCGCGTGCGCGGTTATCTACGGGACTTCAATGGTCCCTCGATGGACCTCACCCATCCCGAGCAGATCGAAGTCCTTTAGAGTCACCTATGATCCTGACGCCCGTCGATGCGCTCGCGCTGCCGCGGATCCTTGAGGTCTTCGACCAAGGACTTGGCGACGACGCTTTCGCGCGCGCCGTATTCGCGCGCATCGCCGCTACGCGGGCGCTGTGCCCGGATTTGACGGCGGACCTGCATGCAGGCCGCGCCAAGGCGGTCGAACTCGCCGCGCGCTTTGGCATACCGACGCTCGATGAAGATCCCGCCGTGGCCTTCTCCTGGGACGGACGCGTCATCCGGACGCGGTCTGAAACCAGCGTTGTGTTTCACGAAATCGCACATTGGCAGATTGCGCCGCCGGCACGCCGCGCGCTGCCCGATTTCGGCGTCGGCGCCGGACCGGAAACGGGACGGGTGGCGGATGCAAACGCCGCCGTCTGCGTCGATGCGGCAACCCGGGAGGAAGAGGAAAACCTGTCCTCGCTGCTCGGAATCTTGTGGGAAGTCGAATATGGCGAGCCTGCGATTCTGGCGTTCGCCGAACAGAATTGGCTCGAACTGTATGATCGCGCGTCAACGCCGGCCCATTTCGCGCGCTGCCTGCAAGCGCTTGTTGATCGCGGACTCCTGACGGCCGACGGGCGTCCGCGCGCGCCGGGAAATGTTTAGCCCGCGACGAGCGGAATCTTCGCCGCGCGCTGTCCGTCGAACAGGCCCCAACTCGCGCCGGTCGGTCCTTCGGCGCTCTTGCTCTTCCACGGCTGATCGTAGGCTTCGACAAAGTTATAGTCGTATTTTTCCTGCGCCGCGCGCGCGAGGAAGGCGCGGGCGAATTGGTCCTGGGCGGCCAGCGAGGGCACGGCGTCCTTGATTGTTGGGCCGGCCGAGGGCCAACCCGCCTCGGCGATGACGATGGGTTTACCGGGTGCCATCGCTTTCAGTTCGGCGGACCGCTGTGCGATATAATCGACCGCACCCGCAACCGCCACGCCGTCGCGGTAAGGCGAGACATGCGCGCCGACGAAGTCGCACGCTTTGGTCAGGTCGGGATTCTTCAACCAGTCGCTCCAGATCTCGGCGGTGCCGATGCTGACGGCCGGATCGGCGATAAACACCCGCACGCGACGCACGTAACCTGCGAGATCGGCGGGGCTGAGAATCTTGCGTCGCAAGACTTCGTTGCCGACGTAGACGCGCTTGATGATTTTGCCGAACGGAACGAACAGCTTCATGCCCCGGGCGATTTCGAGATCGTTATGCGTTTTATCGGCGCCCAGGCGGAGGCCGAGGGAAACGTTGATCCCGCTCGCGGCCGCCATCGGCAGGACGCGGTCGAGGCCATGGTCGACGCTGTATATGCGAATGGCGCCTGTCACTTTTTTGATGCGTTCGATGTCGAGGCGGATTCGCGGTTCGGGGAAGCCGCGCGCCATTTCGCCTTCGAGCGCAACGCCCGAGGGGCTGTAGGACAGGCTTTGAAAGAGCCGTGCGCCGGGACCTGGAACAGGTTGCGCCCACGCGGACCGCCCGTGCGCGAGGATCCCGGGAGCGGCCATACCTACGCGCATGAAGTCGCGTCTTCGCATCATGTCCTCTTTCTTCTAATCTAGTTGCTCATGAGCAACGATCGCCCCAAGAAACCAAACATGAATACGCGCGTTATCCGCGCGGGGTATTCGAAAAAGCGCAATTCCGGCGTCGTGAACACGCCAGTGTATCATGCATCGACCGTGGTTTTCGACACCATCGCCGAGCTGCGCGACGTCGGCGCGCGGGCAATGCGGGGCGAAAAGGCGCTTTGTTATGGCCGCTTCGGGACCCCAACACATTGGACCTTGGAAGAAGCAATCACTGAACTTGCCGGCGGCGCCGATACCATCCTCACGCCCTCGGGCATAGCCGCCTGCGCTCTCGCCGTCATCGGCAGCGTCAAGGCGGGCGATCATGTGCTCGTGTCGGATTCGGCCTATGAGCCCACACGGAAATTATGCGACGGGCTGCTCAAGGATTTCGGCGTCGAGACCAGCTACTACGATCCGTGCATCGGCGCGGGCATCAGCGCCCTCATGCAACCCAATACCCGGCTCGTGTTCTGCGAATCGCCCGGCTCGCATACGTTCGAGATTCAGGACATTCCGGCAATTGCACAGGCTGCCCACGCGCACGGCGCCAAGGTCACCATCGACAATACCTGGGCGTCGCCCATTTACTGCCAACCGATTGCCCTTGGGGCGGATATCTCCATCGAAGCCGGCACGAAGTATCTGAGCGGTCATTCGGATGCGATGATCGGCGCGGTGACAGCGACCGCCGAGATGCTGCCGGGCCTGCGCCGCGCTGTCCTTGCCCTCGGCTACTCGGTAGGACCCGATGACGTTTATCTCACGACCCGGGGCCTTCGCACCCTTGGCGTACGTCTGGCCCGCCACCAGGAGAACGCCATGAAGGTGGCTTTGTGGCTGCGCGGCCGGCCCGAGGTGAAGCGCGTGCTGTACCCCGCGCTCGTGGACGATCCGGGCCACCAGATTTGGAAACGCGACTTTCAAGGCGCGTCGGGATTGATGGGTGTGCTGCTGCACCGCACATCGCCGGCGGCGGTAGCTGCCCTTATCGAGGGGTTGGCCTACTTCGGCCTCGGCTACTCGTGGGGCGGCTTCGAGAGCCTAATCGCGCCCTCGTCACCCAAGACGATTCGGACGGCGGTCCCGTGGACCGAGGCCGAGCCGGGCATCCGCCTCCATATCGGACTTGAAGACCCCATCGACCTGATCGGCGACCTCGAAAAAGGCTTTGCGCGCTTCACCGCGGCCCTCGGGTAGGTCTGGGCGGCTTACGCCCTGACTCAACAAGGATTTTAGCGCCTTGAGATTGACCCCATGGGCTGAGTGCTCTAGGTCAGGCACACACGAATTTGGGGCGCGCAATGCGCCTTTGTTACCGCCTTTTTTGGTTAAGCCGGCCGTCGATGTCCGTTAAAGTGCCTCCTATGTGTTCAGGATACGTGAAACCAGGGTTTCCCTCCGAACGCATGCCAGGGTGTGCATGGTCCTATTTGGACGCCGAACCCGTGCGGGAGATGACCCCATGAACTTGCAGGCCCACGATACAGGCGTCGCCACGCCTCATACGTCCGATCTAGATTCAATCGTCGTGCGCTTTGCCGGGGATTCCGGCGACGGCGTCCAGTTGCTGGGCAGCCAGTTCTCGCAGGAGACGGCCCTCGCGGGAAATTCCCTCGCGACCTTTCCCGACTTTCCCGCCGAGATCCGCGCGCCGACGGGCACGACCTACGGCGTCTCGGCCTTTCAGATCAACTTCGGCTCGCGTCTGATCAAAACGGCCGGCGACCAGCCCGACGTTCTGGTAGCCCTCAACCCCGCCGCTCTGATGGTGAACTACAAAGGCCTGCGCAAGGGCGGCCTCGTGATCCTCGACGCCGGCGCGTTCAAGGACAAGGATATCAAGCGGGCGGGCTTTGCGGTCGATCCGCGCCTCGACGGAACGTTAAAGGAATTCCGCGTGATGGAGATCGATATCTCCACGCAAGCGCTCGAAGTGGCGAAACCCTTCGGCGTTTCCCAGAAGGAAGCGCTGCGCACCAAGAATCTTTGGGTGTTGGGCCTCGTGTCGTGGATGTACGACCGTGAACTCAAGTCGACCATGGAATATGTCTCGCGCAAATTCGGCGCGGAAGATCCCATCGGCAAAGCCAACCTTGCCGCGCTGAACGCCGGCCATGCGTATGGCGAGACGCACGAACTGTCGGGCGATGTCGCGCCGGTCTCAATGCCGAGCGTGAAGGTCGAAGCGGGCACGTACCGCCTCGTCTCGGGCGCCGAGTCCTTGGCGTGGGGCCTTGTCGCGGGCGCGCAGCTCGCCGGCCTTGAGATGGTGCTGGCGTCTTACCCCATCACGCCTTCCTCGCCGATCCTGCACATCCTTGCGCGGCTGAAGCAGTTTGGTGTGACGACCTTCCAGGCCGAAGACGAAATCGCCGCGTGCTGCGCGGCCATCGGTGCGTCCTACGGCGGCAAGCTTGGTGTTACGGCGTCGTCCGGTCCGGGCATCGCGCTCAAGACCGAAGCGATCGGCCTTGCGATCGGCACGGAACTTCCGCTGGTGGTGGTCAACACCCAGCGCGGCGGTCCGTCGACGGGTTTGCCCACCAAGACCGAACAGTCCGATCTGTTCCTTGCGGTGTTCGGTCGTAACGCTGATGCGCCAATGCCGGTGATCGCCTCGCGCGCGCCGGGCGATTGCTTCGACGTCGCGATCGAAGCGGTGCGCCTTGCCACCAAGTATATGACGCCGGTGATGCTCTTGTCGGACGGCTATATCGCCAACGCGGCCGAGCCGTGGCGCATTCCGTCCATGGCCAACTATGCGCCGTTTAACGTGCAGTTCCGCACCGACCCCGAAGGCTTCCATCCATTCCTGCGCGATCCGAAGACCTTGGCACGTGTGTGGGCCAAGCCCGGCACGCCCGGTCTGATGCACCGTATTGGCGGCATCGAGCGCGACTATAATTCGGGCAACATCTCGTACGATGCGGCGAACCATCAGAAGATGACCGATACGCGCGCCGCAAAGATCAACAATATCGCCGATGATATTCCCGAGCAGACGGTCGAGGTCGGTGAGACGCAAGGCAAGCTTGCAGTCGTGGGATGGGGTTCAACGTTCGGGCCGATCAACCGCGCGGTCTTCAACATGCGCGCCAAAGGCCTGGACGTCTCACACATCCATATCCGTCATATCTGGCCGCTGCCGCGCAATCTGGGCACGCTGCTCAAGAGCTACGAGAAGGTGCTGGTGGCCGAGATGAACAACGGCCAGATGCTCCAGCTCCTGCGCGGTCAATATCTCGTCGATGCCAAGGGTTTGCTCAAGGTCTCCGGTCAGCCGATCAAGATTGCGGAAGTGGAAGACGCCATCCGCTCGCAACTCGCCAGCGCTTAAGGTGCACACATGAACGTTCAGCTTCCGGCCGAAAAACTCACGCCCAAGGACTTCGCCTCCGACCAGGAAGTGCGCTGGTGCCCAGGCTGCGGCGACTACGCGATCTTGAAAGCCATGCACAAGTCGCTGGCCGACATGGGCGTGCGGCCCGAAAACACAGTGTTCGTCTCGGGCATCGGGTGTTCGTCGCGCTTCCCCTATTACATGGCGACCTATGGCTTCCACACGATTCATGGTCGCGCGCCGGCGATTGCGACGGGCCTTAAACTTGCGCGTCCGGAACTCGACATCTGGATGGTGACCGGTGACGGCGATGCGCTGTCCATCGGCGGCAATCACCTGTTCCATGTGCTGCGCCGGAACGTCGACATCAACATTCTGCTGTTCAACAACGAGATCTACGGCCTGACCAAGGGTCAGGCGTCGCCGACTTCTCGCATCGGCCAGCGTTCGCCCTCGACGCCGATGGGCAGTGTCGACAGCCCGGCCGAGGCTTGCGTCTTCGCGCTGGGATGCAACGCGCGCTTCATCGCCCGCGGGATCGACGTGCAAGCCAAGGAGCTCGGCGAGCTGTTTTCACGCGCGCGCGCTCACAAGGGCGCTTCGTTCATTGAAATCATTCAGAACTGCATTGTTTACAACGACGCCACTTTCGCAAGTTTCACCGAAAAGGCCGTCGCCGCCGAGATGCAGCTGCACGTGAAACACGGCGAACGCATGATCTTCGGCAAGGAACGCAACAAGGGTATTCGCTTCAATGCGCAGACCTTCGCGCTTGAGGTCGCGGTGATGGGCGAGAACGGTGTGACCGAGGCCGACATTCTGGTGCATGACGAAAAGAACCGGGTAGTCGCGGGCTTGCTTGCGGCCATGCGGCCGCCGCAGTTCCCCGAAGTTCTGGGCGTAATCTATTGCGACCCGGCGCCGTCTTATGAGGCGGCCGTCGCCGCTCAGGACGCCGCCGCTCGCGCCAAGGGTCCGGGCGATCTTGATAAGCTTATGCGGGCCGGCAACACCTGGGATGTCGCCTAGCCTCGGCAAAACTTGCGAAGACTTTGACTTTCCCCGGAAATCCGTTGAAAAATAACGGCATGGGTCACCGGTAAGGCTGATCCACGAGGGGTGGGCGCGTGGACGTCGTTACGTTTCCAAAGGGTAAAGTGCTGTTCAAGCAGGGCGATGGCGGCGATGCCGCCTATATCGTCAACAGCGGCGCTATTGGCCTGTACCGCGAGGCGCAGGGGCGCAAAATTCCGCTTGCCACGGTGCGCAAGGGCGAACTGTTCGGCGAGATGGCGGCCATCGACGCTTCGCCCCGCATGGCGACGGCCTTTGCCCTCGAAGAGTCCAAGCTCACGGTGATCCCGGTCGAAACCATGCTCGAAAAAATGCGCAAGGCCGACCCGTTCATCAAAGCCATGATTCATATGATTATGAATAACCTGCGCTCGGTCCATGATTCGCATACGCCCCGTTCGCGCAGTCTGACGGACGCCACCAATAACCTCGTGCGCCAATGCGACATCGTCGGCAGGCTTCTGCAAGGCGATCTGCCGCCCCCCTTCCGCGCCGAGCTTGAGAAAAAACTCAAGGCCCTCGACCCGGTCCTTAAGGATCTTCGCCGAATCGCCCTGGTTCACCGCGAGGACGACCGCCGCGAGGATTCGATGCCCACGGAAGCCGAGCTTCCGCACTAGGGGCTTGGAAAATCGGCCTGTTTTCTGGCCGAGAAAAAGTGGCCACGCCCCCCTTGAAGCCGGCCATCTCCATCTTAAATCCTATGGCGTAGGCGCCTTCGGGGCCTGCACGGCCAACGGGCGCGGCCTTTCAGGCGCGTCGCGGCTTTAAGGGATTAAAGCGAGGATTGCTCGTTTTTCTCTAAGCCCGGCAGCATGAAGAATGCGCTCCCCGGATATTGCTCATTGGAGAATATTCTTATGCGTACTTTCGACCTCTCGCCTCTTTATCGTGCGTCTGTCGGTTTCGATAACCTGACCCGTCTCTTTGACGCGACGCTCAACGAAGCTCCCGCTTATCCGCCTTACAACATCGCCAAAGCCGGCCCGGACGAATACCGCATTACGTTCGCGGTCGCCGGATTTGCCGACAGCGACCTCGACGTTCAGGTTGAAAACCAAACTCTGACGGTCCGCGGCAAAGCCTCGCAAGATGAGACGGCAACGACCTTCCTCCATCGCGGCATCGCCGGCCGTTCGTTCGAACGCAAGTTCGAGTTGGCCGATCATATCCAGGTCAGCGGCGCACGTATGGAAAATGGCCTGCTGCACATTGAACTGAAGCGCGAGGTTCCCGAAGCGTTCAAGCCGCGCAAAGTTGCCATCGCCGCCGGCAATAGCAACGCCCCTAAGACCATCGCCCAGGCCGCGTAAGCCCCGGGCGC